>NZ_DEXN01000015.1:0-26235 GCF_002364155.1 Alcanivorax sp. UBA3183 | reverse complement strand
GGCGGGTTGGCAAGCAACCAGTCAAAAAGCGCTTGCGGGTTGGCATCCGGCACCAGTTGCTCACAGGTTTGCCGGGGCAAGCCACCATAAACTTGATCAATGCAATCTGCGGTCTGCTGGGCGCGCACAAAAGGGCTGGCAATCAGCGCCGATACGGCGATTCCGCTGTCCCGCATGCCTTGCCAGTGGGCAAGCAGTGCCGCCCTGCCCGTCTCGGTCAAGGGGCGCTGCGCATCCGTAGGCGCCCGGGAAACTGCCTGACCGTGGCGGCTGAGATAAAGCTTCATGCACTGGCTCCAGCGAGCTGGAATTCCACGTCGTGCTTGTATTCCCCACTCATCAACTGCTGGATCACCAGCTCCAGCGGCTGGCCATGGTAAACGATCTGATACAGGGCCGTCGCCAGGGGCATATAGACGCCCAGCTCGGCAGCCTTGTCCGCCACCAGCTTGATGGTGTTAATCCCTTCTGCCGTTTGTCCCAGGCTCTCCACCGCCTCATCCAGGCTCTTGCCCTGACCAAGCTGGAAGCCCACCTGGTAGTTGCGCGACAACGAAGAACTACAGGTGGCGATCAGATCCCCCACTCCGGACAGCCCCAAAAAGGTCATCGGATTGGCACCCAATTCCACCGCAAAACGGCTCATTTCCGCCAGGGAACGGGTAATCATGAAGCTGCGGCTGTTTTCTCCCACACCAATCGCTGCCGCCATACCAGAGGCGACCGCATAAATATTCTTCAGGGCGCCACCCAGCTCTACGCCGTAGATATCCGGGTTGTCATAGACACGGAAGTAATCGCAACTCAGCGCCGTCTGCACTACCTGGCACAACGCTTCATCCGGGCTGGCCACCACAGTGCCACTAAATTTCTGCTCGACGATTTCCTTGGCCAGATTGGGACCACTAAGCGCGCCGATACGGGCGTGGGGCCATTCCTGCTGCAACACTTCGCTCATCAGCAGAAAGCCTTCGGAATAGATCCCCTTGGTACAGCTGATCACCATGGTGTCAGCTGGCACCCATTCCCTGGCCTGACGAAGAACGTCCACAAACGCCTTGCTGGGAATGGCCACAAACACAAGGGTTGCCTGATCCAGTGCCTCTTCCAGGCTGTCTGTAGCATTCACCCCCACTGGCAATTCAGCACCGGGCAGATAGCGGCTGTTCTCCCGATCCAGATTGATCGCTGCAGCCGTTTCCGGGTCACGCACCCAGATATTCACCCGGTGTCCATTGGCGGCGAGGATGCTGGCCATGGCGGTGCCAAAACTGCCACCGCCCAGAATTGTTGCGTTATGTCTTTCCTGCTCCATACGGAACGCCTTGTATAGCAGCTTTTGAGGCATCATAAGCGCCCATCGAAGCAGAGACAACGGAAGCCTCATCAAGCTTGGGGCGAAGCCAACAGTAGGAGCGCCTCTTGAGGCGCGAACCCGAGCGTAGCGAGGACGGAAGTAGTTTCCGTCCGTCATCCCATATGCACATGTCGAGTTCTGACAGGCTTGATCGCCTGCGGCGATTCCCTCGCCGAGGTTCGCGCCTCACCAAGCGAAGCGAATAGTCGGCGCTCCTACAGTGGGTTATCACAACGCCCGAGCAAGAAGCTCCTGCAAGCGTCGTGCAGTCGCCGCCGGATCTTTAGGCAACTGCCCTTCGGCCAGCATGGCCTGGTCGAGTAGCAGTGCGGCCATGTCGTCGAAGCGTTCGCCCTCTTCCATCTCGGCCAACGCCTGTAACAGACTGTGGTCCAGATTCACTTCCAGCACCGGCTTATTCTCCGGCGCCGGTTGCCCTGCCGCTTCCAGCATGCGGCGCATCTGTGGCCCCAACTGATCTTCGGCCAACACCAGACACGCCGGGGAGTCCACCAGACGGGAGGTCGCCCGCACAGTTTCTACCCGTTCTGCCAGTATGCTGCCAAGACGGCCAATCAGCGGATTATCGTTATCAGCCTTGTCTGTCTCTTCACCCAGGTCCAGCTCGCCACGAGCCGCATTGACCAGCTTCACATCCTTGTAGCTATCCAGGTAGCTGACCATCCACTCGTCCACCGGATCGCTGAGCAACAGCACCTCGATGCCCTTCTTGCGGAAGACTTCCAGATGGGGGCTGTTCTCTGCCGCTGACGGACTGTCAGCCAACAGATAATAAATCTTGTCCTGGTCAGCCGGCTTGTTCTCCAGGTACTGATCCAGCGACGTGGCCACCTTCCCCGGCTGATTGCTACTGGCAAAGCGCAACAGGGCGGCAACCGCTTCCTGATTGTCCCGGTCTTCGCCGATACCTTCCTTGATCACCTGGCCAAACTGGGACCAGAAGGTGGCGTATTTTTCCTCATCATTGCCCAATTTCTTGAGCATCTGCAGCACCCGTTTGGTCAGCGCTGCACGGATTTTCTGTACCGGGCCATAGTCCTGCAACAGCTCGCGGCTTACGTTCAGAGGCAAGTTCGGGGCATCAATCACACCCTTGATAAAACGCAGGTACTGGGGCAGAAACTGCTGCGCATCGTCCATGATAAAGACACGCTGCACATAGAGCTTAAGACCACGATTGGCTTCACGGTGATACAGATCAAAAGGTGCCCGGGCCGGTATGTAAAGCAGGCTGGTATATTCCAGCTTGCCTTCAACCTTGTTGTGACTCCAGCTCAGCGCATCCTGAAAATCGTGGCTGATATGCTTGTAGAAATTTTGATATTCCTCGTCACTGATCTCCTGACGGGGCCGCTGCCAGAGGGCCGTGGCGGAATTGAGGGTTTCTGTTTTTTCCTCTTCGTCGCCTTCAGCCGGGGTGACAAGCGTGATCGGAAAGGCGACGTGATCCGAATACTGGTTCACCACCTGACGCACCTTGAAGTCATCCAGAAACTCCCCGGCATCCTTGCGCAGATGCAGAATCACCGCCGTGCCCTGCTCTGTCCGGTCAATGGTCTCCACGGTAAACTCACCCTGGCCATCGCTTTCCCAGCGTACACCGGCGGAGACATCGGTACCGGCCTTGCGACTTTCCACAGTTACCCTATCCGCGACAATGAATGCGGAATAGAAACCCACACCAAACTGACCGATCAGCTGGGCGTCCTTTTTCTGATCACCACTGAGCGAAGCGAGGAATTTTTCGGTGCCGGAACGGGCGATGGTGCCCAGGTTCTCGATAACCTCTTCCTCGTTCATGCCAATGCCATTATCGGCGATGGTGAGGGTGCCCGCTTCCTTGTCTATCCGCAGGCTGATGGCCGGGTCGTTCCCTGACTCCAGTAACGACGGCTCATCCAGTGCCTCGAAACGCAGCTTGTCGCAGGCATCGGACGCGTTGGAAATTAATTCACGAAGAAAGATTTCCCGGTTGCTATACAGGGAATGAATCATCAGGTGCAGCAGGCGGGATACTTCCGCCTGAAAACCATGGGTTTGTTTTTCTGCAGACACGGCTGACTCCTCTGGGTTTAATCACCCGGGAGTAATAGGGGCAGCCGTGTTTTTTTCAAGGGGGGAACAGGGATCAGCGCTTGATCTGATGGGCCAGGGCCGATCTCAGATCCGGAAAGCGGAACACGAAACCCTGTTGTTCCAGGCGCCGTGGGTAGACCCGCTGCCCGCCCAACAGGATCTCTGACTGCTCGCCCAGGCCGGCTCGCAGGGCCACTGAGGGCACTCGCAGAAAAGCCGGACGCTTGACCGCACTTGCCAGGGATCGATGGAACTCACGCTGGGTAACAGGTGCCGGTGCCGTGGCATTGAACACTCCATCAATCCCTGGGGTTTCCACAGCCCGCACCAGAATCGCCACCATGTCGTCGATGTGTATCCAGCTCAACCACTGGCTACCATCGCCGAGCATGGCACCAAACCCGAGCCGGTAAACCGGTAGCAGCTTGCCAAGCATGCCGCCATCACGGCCCAACACAATACCGGTGCGCACCAGACACAACCGCACTCCCTGACGGGACACCGGCCGTGCCGATTGTTCCCAGGCATCGCAGAGCAAGTAACCGAAATCACGCTTGCGGGCAGAGCTGTCTTCCGTCAGCTCCGCATTACCGGCATCCCCGTAGAAGCCCACCGCAGAGCCGGACACCATAACCGCCGGCTTGCGTTGCAATCTGGAGACCAGTGCCACCAAACCTTGGGTAACACCTATACGGGAATCAAACAGCACCTTTTTGCGACGCTCAGTCCAGCGCCCGGCAAACAGGCTTTCGCCGGCCAGGTTGATAATGCCGTCGACAGGATCATCATCGGCAATATCATCCAGGGACGACACGATACGGGTTTCCTCCGGCAACAGCTTGGCGACCCGTCTCGGACGACGACTGAGCACAACAAGATCGTGCCCATGGGCCGCCAGTCTCCGGCACAGGTGCTGGCCAATAAATCCACTGCCTCCGGTAATCAGTATCTTCAACGTGCTGCCTCAACCTTTTGAATGCTGTTCATGTCATAGAAGTATTCGATGTTGCCTGCTCCCATCGCCACACTCAAGGTCAAATGATCCTCGGTGACCGCCTGCAAAATTCCTGTACGGGTGGTGACGCCACTGGCGGTGATAGTGACGGATTTACCCACCAGGGCACGGAGCTCCTTCAGTTTCGCAGAAATTTCCTCAACTGGCTCCTCTGCCTTACTGACCTGCTGCGACGGTTGTTCAACCCGAGGTTCATTGTCGTAGACAACCTCCGCCTCCCCGTTGCCGTCGCCTTCTGATACCAGATCAACCCGTTGCCCATTGGACAACGTCAGTGATTTGAGCTCCTCTGCGGACACACTGCGCTCCACATTACCGCTACCCACATTCATGACCAGCCATAAGCGGTCTCCGCTGACACGGCGCAGCACCCCTTCAAGCTCACGGCCACTGCGAGTTTCCAGCAGTACCTTTCTGTCCATATAGGCAACAAGCTCCGGAAAGGTCTTCTCCACGGGCGGCAATGCCTGTACCTGTTCTGAGGGCGACTTTTCGAAAACGGGGGATCTCAGGGTTGCGCTGCCCTCTCGTGGCGGAGTAATCACCCGTGTTTCCATTGAGCCCGGGACCACGGCCCAACCCACTTCGCTCTTCTCCAGGCGCACATGCCGTTGTTCCACCGCACCGCTGGTCAACACTACCTGGGACATTACCTGCCCAGTGGCCTCGGCGCGACGCAGCTGCACATGCTCCGCCTGAACGGATTCCAGCATCCCTTCCGGGAACTGGGTCGCCAGATACTCCTCTGCCACATAGGCGAGGGTGTCATCGTGGTCAAAATGCAAATCGACATTGCCATTACGATAGCGAAGATGATTGGAATACGCCGTGAAGTCACCGACCAGATAGCTTTTAAAGCTGTCCGGCATGACCAGCACCATGGAACCGGAAAGCTGATCGGTATCCAGCGGTGCCAACGCCAGCTCCAGACGGTAGCCACCGGAGAAAATGCGGGTTTCCGGATAGTCCTGCCCCTCCGGTTTCCAGGACAAATGCACCACCGGGGCCCCTTCATCGGATGGGTTCACCAGCATTGAACGGCGCTCGGTGATTGCTTCAGGGTCCCAACCCAGAAGAACGCGTACTTCCAGTTCCGGCAGGAAGCCTTTTCCCTGGCTGACGGTCAGGACTCCGTCTATCAGCGCCACCCGGTCATAACGGAATTTTTTTCCATGCAAACGGCCTGACAGGGCTTTTCCCTGACCTTCTACTACCAGCAGCGCGGCCTCCTCAGAAGTCACAAATGCAGTACTGGTGGCCATATTGTCGCCCCGCAAAACCTGGCCCGCCTGCCCCGCCAGGTTTTGCCGGGGAGCCTGTTCCAGCGGGCTCTGCCCGGTTGCCAGAAACAGCGCTACCCCTACCGCCGCCGTCAGCAAAGACGCTACTCGCCCCAGCGCCCACCAGCGATATTCTTCCCAGTGCTGCTGCACCTGCCCCAGGCTTGCCAGGGGTAACAGGAAAAACAAGGCACTGTGTCCCCGGCTACCCGCCTCGTGCATCAGGCCAAGGGTGCTGATGATGAAGCCACTTACCCCAATAATGATCAGCAGTTCTGCCATCTTCTTATTCTCTCAACAGATGATTCTCTCAACGGAGCGTTGAATACGCTTCTGTGAAGCGTTGTTGGCGCTTTTGCCCTGCTAGCCAGCAATACGCATATGGCCTCTGCAGATTCTCGGCCAAGGTAACCGGGTGGCTGCACAAGCCGCCCTGCGGGACACGCCGGAACAGGCTCTGCAGGCTCCAGACGGAAAGGTCATCCCGATGCCTCCACTTTACAAAGCCGGGGCCGGGCATTCCAGCACTTAAGTGACTGATTTTTCTATCCAGTGGCCAGGCATGATCTCCATCACACTCCGCCCTGCGGCAGCCGGCCAGATCCGCTTGCTGCGCCGTCAGGTGCTCCAGCCACCACCACTTATCATCGGAAATAAAAAAAAACTTGTAAGCGGGAAAATCTGGAGATATACAGGCGCTGAGGACGTTAGGAAACCGGTGCCCCGGACCTGACTAGCCGATTAACAGGTTGTTTGAGGAGGTCAGACACAGGAGGCCACCATGAGTAACCATCGTAATGAGCAAGACCTTGATTCGGAAGATCTGCTGATGAACGAAGATTTCGATATCCTGGATGACGACGTGGACGATGAAGAACAAGAGGAACGCAGCGCGCGCTCCCGTGCGTTCAACATGGACATGCGTCATCGCATCGAAGATCGTCTGGAGGCCCGTCGCCTGAAAAAGGAACTCAACGAGTACGAGTTCTTCGATCTGGACGACGATATTCTCCACTGAAGGGCGCTGCTCACACTATTTCTATGGCCCCTGTGGAGGGTTCAAACCGGGAGGAAAAGGCTGACCCCTTTTCCCACTGCCAGAGACTATAGAAATAGTGTGGGCAAACCCCACAAAAAAGGCCGGCGCAATGCCGGCCTTTTTTGTGTATCAGCGAAGGATTGTATTACCAGCCAGTCGCTTCTTTCACGGCCTTACCAATTTCCGCAGGGTTACGTACGGTTTTCACACCGGCCGCTTCCAGGGCGGCAAACTTCTCGTCCGCCGTGCCTTTGCCGCCGGCAATGATAGCGCCGGCATGGCCCATACGCTTGCCCGGAGGCGCGGTCACACCGGCGATATAGCTCACTACCGGCTTGGTCACGTGCTCCTTGATATAGGCAGCCGCTTCGTCTTCCGCGGTGCCACCGATCTCGCCGACCATGACAATGGCTTCGGTCTGCGGATCGTTCTGGAACAGTTCCAGAGCATCAATAAAGGTGGTGCCGGGGATCGGGTCGCCGCCAATACCGATACAGGTAGACTGGCCAAAACCCAGTTTGGTGGTCTGATTGACCGCCTCATAGGTCAGGGTACCTGAACGCGATACGATGCCCACTTTGCCCGGCTGGTGGATATGCCCCGGCATGATGCCGATCTTGCACTCACCCGGGGTAATCACCCCAGGACAGTTGGGACCGATCAGACGCACACCGCCCTTGCGGGTGATGTATTCCTTCACGTACAACATATCCAGCGCCGGGACACCCTCGGTGATGCAGACGATCAGTTCGATGCCAGCATCGGCAGCTTCGAGAATGGAGTCCTTGCAGAACGGTGCCGGCACATAGATCACACTGGCAGTGGCGCCGGTTTCGGCAACCGCCTCGGCCACGGTGTTGAACACCGGCAGGCCCAAATGCGTCTGGCCGCCCTTACCCGGGGTCACACCACCCACCATCTTGGTGCCGTATTCGATAGCCTGCTCGGAGTGGAAGGTGCCCTGGCTGCCGGTGAAACCCTGGCAGATCACTTTGGTGTTCTTGTCGATCAGTACGCTCATGCGGCACCTCCCACTGCTTTTACTACCTGCTCGGCAGCATCATCAAAACTTTGCGCGGCGATAATGTTCATGCCGCTTTCCGCCAGCTTCTGGGAGCCCAGCTCCGCGTTGTTACCTTCCAGACGAACGACCACCGGCACGGTGACACCCACCTCTTCCACGGCACCAATGATGCCCTCGGCAATCAGGTCGCAACGAACAATACCGCCGAAGATGTTCACCAGCACGCCTTTCACCTGATCATCGGAGAGAATGATCTTGAAGGCTTCGGTAACTCGCTCCTTGGTGGCACCGCCGCCCACGTCCAGGAAGTTGGCCGGCGCACCGCCTTTCAGCTTCACCAGGTCCATGGTGCCCATGGCCAGGCCAGCACCATTGACCATGCAACCGATGTTGCCGTCCAGTGCCACGTAGTTCAGGTCCCACTCGGCCGCACGACGCTCACGCTCGTCTTCCTGGCTGGGATCTTCCAGGGCCTTGATATCCGGGTGGCGGTACAGCGCAGAGCCATCCACGTTGATCTTGGCGTCCAGGCAATGCAGATCGCCCTGGTCCGTGATCACCAGCGGATTGACTTCGATCAGCGCCAGATCCTTGTCCTCAAACAATTTCGCCAGGCCAACAAAGATCTTTGCGAACTGACCAACCTGTTTGCCTTCCAGGCCAAGCTTGAAAGCAATGTCACGGGCCTGATAGGGCTGCGCACCGACCAGCGGATCGATTTCCGCACGCAGGATTTTTTCCGGGGTTTCTTCGGCAACGGTTTCAATGTCCACGCCACCTTCAGTGGAGGCCATGAACACAACGCGCCGGGAGGCACGGTCAAACACCGCACTCAGGTACAGTTCCTTGGCGATGTCGGTGCAGGTTTCCACCAGGATCTTGGACACCGGCTGACCATGCTCATCGGTCTGGAACGTGACCAGGTTTTTACCCAGCCACTTTTTGGCAAACTCCGCCGCTTCTTCCGGGCTGTTCACCAGTTTCACGCCACCGGCCTTACCCCGGCCACCCGCGTGCACCTGGGCTTTTACCACCCACTTTTCACCACCAATTTCTTTGGTTTTGGCTGCGACCTCTTCCGGAGTATCGCAGGCGAAACCGGTAGAAACTGGCAGACCATAATCAGCAAAAAGCTGCTTTGACTGATATTCATGGAGATTCATGCCAATACTTCCATATCAATGAATGAGTGGCGCCCGTCTGGACGCCGTCACTTCGCGACCGTTCTGCGGCGTTATTTCTTGCGCCGACGCTGCGCCACATGGATTGCCTTGTAATCCACGGCCAGGGCGGCTTCATGAACGGTTTCCGACAGGCTCGGATGACCGAACACCATCAGTTGCAAATCTTCTATGGTGGCGCCGAATTCCATCGCCACCACGCCTTGCTGGATCAGTTCTGAGGCCTGAGGCCCCACCACATGCATACCGAGAATGCGGTCGGTTTTCTCATCGGCCACAAACTTCACCATGCCCCCGGTCTCACCGGCCGCCATGGCGCGACCATTGGCCGCAAAAGGCACAGCCCCGGTCTTGTAGGCTTCACCGGATTCCTTCACCTCTTCTTCGGTCTTGCCCACCCATGCCACTTCCGGATGGGTGTAGATCACCCCGGGAACGGCATCGTAGTTAACCTGGGTGTGCTCGCCGGCAATCACCTCGGCCACCATCACACCTTCCTCGATGGCCTTGTGCGCTAATGCAGGGCCACGCACCAGATCACCAATGGCGTAGACGCCGGGCACATCGGTACGGCACTGGTTGTCCACGTAAACGAAATTACGCTCATCCAGGCTGACACCGGCATCCTGACTGAGCAGGCCTTCGGTATAGGGGCGACGGCCCACGGCCACGATCAGTCGGTCGAAGGTCTCCTGCTGATCACCGTCCTTGTCGGTGAAGCTCACCACGACCTGGTTCTTCTTCATCTCGGAGCCGGTAACCCGGGCACCAAGGCGGATATCCATGCCTTGTTTGCTGAACTGCTTCTTGGCGTCCTTGGCGATCTGCTGATCCACCGTCGGCAGGAAGGTGTCCACTGCTTCCAGTACCACCACTTCGCTGCCGAGACGGGCCCAGACACTACCCAGTTCCAGCCCGATCACACCGGCACCAATCACACCGAGACGCTTGGGCACTTCGGGAAGATCCAGGGCGCCGGTAGAGTCGACGATAATCTTCTGATCAACCGGGGTCGGTGGAATCTCCACCGGCACGGAGCCAGCAGCCAGAATGATGTGCTCGGCCTGCAGGGTCTGCGCATCACCGTCCAGGGGAGAAAATTCCACCTGTTTGCCACTCTTCAACTGCCCACTGCCTTGCAGCCAGGTGACCTTGTTGGCCTTGAAGAGCTGGGCAATGCCTCCGGTCAGGTTGCGGACGATGGTGTCCTTGCGCTTGTGCATGGTATCCAGGTCCAGGCTCACGTCGCCCAGCTTGATGCCATGGTCCGCCAGGGAGCTCTGCGCTTCGTGATACTTCCAGGAAGAATCCAGCAGGGCCTTGGAGGGGATACAGCCCACATTCAGACAGGTACCACCCAGTGCGGGCTCGTCCTGCTTGTTGATACGTTTCTCGATACAGGCCGTGTTGAAACCCAGTTGCGCACAACGGATGGCAGCCACATAACCGCCGGGGCCACCACCGATGACAATGACGTCGTACTTGTCAGCCATGATCTATTCCTTCAATCGCTGGCACGCTTCACGCAACACGCTGGCACGCCCTTAGCGTGGTTGCGTGCCAACGTGATGCGTGCAGGCATACATTCAGATATCCAGCAGCAAACGCGCCGGATCTTCGATAAAGTTCTTCACTGCCACCAGGAACTGCACCGCTTCCTTGCCATCGATCAAACGGTGGTCGTAGGACAACGCCAGGTACATCATCGGCAGGATTTCCACCTTGCCGTCCACCGCCATGGGGCGCTCCTGGATTTTGTGCATGCCAAGGATGGCCGTCTGCGGCGGGTTGAGGATCGGTGTGGAAATCAGTGACCCGAACACCCCGCCATTGGAAATGGTGAAGGTGCCACCGGTCATTTCCTCAATGGAGAGCTTGCCCTTCTGAGCTTTCTGGCCGTACTCGATGATCTGGGATTCCACTTCCGCCAGACCGCGCTGGTCTGCATCACGAATCACCGGAACCACCAGACCTCGCTCGGTGGACACCGCCACACCTACGTCGTAGTAACCGTGGTAGACAATGTCCTCGCCATCGATGGACGCATTCACTGCCGGGAACCGTTTCAACGCCTCCACACAGGCACGAGTAAAGAAGCCCATGAAGCCCAGGCGCACGTTGTGGGCCTTTTCAAATTCCGGCTGGTAATGCTTGCGCATATCCATGATCGGTTTCATGTTGACCTCGTTGAAGGTGGTCAACATGGCGGAGTTCTGCTGGGCAGACACCAGTCGCTCGGCGATACGCTTGCGCAGACGGGTCATGGGAACCCGACGCTCTTCGCGTTCACCCGGCGTTGCCGGTACATCCAGGGTAGCCGGCTGCTGCGGTGCCGGTTGACTGGCCCGCTTCTCTTCCTTGTCGCTGATGGTTTTTTCCACGTCCGCCTTGGTGATGCGGCCGCCTTTGCCGGTGCCGGTCACTTGGGCAGCGGCAACGCCATGTTCGGTCATCAGCTTGCGCGCCGCCGGGCCGGCCTGGTCCGACGCGCTGTCGTCGTCGCTGGCTGCCTCATTGGCGGGCGCCTTTTCTGCTGTCGAAGCCTCTTCTTTCTGCTCCGCCGGAGCCGAATCGGCCTTGTCACCACCAGACGACCCCGAACCGCTGGCGCCCTCTTCGAAATGACCCAGCACTTGCTGGCTCTCAACGGTATCGCCTTCAGCGGCGAGAATCTTGCTGACTACACCGTCAGCCGGTGCCACTACTTCCAGCACCACCTTGTCGGTTTCGATGTCCACCAGCAGCTCATCACGCTTGACCGCTTCGCCTTCCTGTTTGTGCCAGGTGGCTACGGTGCCGTCCGCTACTGATTCGGGAAACTGCGGAGCTTTGATATCAGTCGCCATGCCTAATCCTTATTTACTTGATCTCGAAGGCGTCCTGGACCAGACGCTGCTGTTGTTCCACATGAAGGGCCATGGAGCCAGCTGCCGGCGCGGCAGCCATATCACGGCCAGCGTAATGCACCCGCAGGTCTCCGACCTCGCGGGCCACCCGGTACATATGGTGCTGCGAGCAATACCAGGCGCCCTGGTTCATGGGCTCTTC
Source organism: Alcanivorax sp. UBA3183 (assembly GCF_002364155.1). NCBI lineage: Bacteria > Pseudomonadati > Pseudomonadota > Gammaproteobacteria > Oceanospirillales > Alcanivoracaceae > Alcanivorax > Alcanivorax sp. UBA3183. Next base: position 14,194 of record NZ_DEXN01000015.1, on the reverse strand, counting down.
CTGACACCACACCAGGTTCTCCAGATTGGGGTAACCCTCCAGCACTTCCTGCAAGCGCTGCTCCGGGAACGGATAGAGCTGCTCGACGCGAATCAGCGCGGTGTCGATCAACTCATCGCTGTCGCGCTTCTCGAGCAGGTCGTAGTACACCTTGCCGGAGCACATCACTACCCGTTTCACCTTGTCGCGATCCAGCTCTGCCGGGTCATCCAGCACGGTACGGAAAATACCGTCAGCCAGATCTTCCAGGGTGGAAATCGCTTTTTTATGCCGCAGCAAACTCTTGGGACTCATGATCACCAATGGCTTGCGCAGCGGGCGAACCGCCTGGCGGCGCAACAGGTGATAAATCTGGGCCGGGGTGCTGGGAACGCAGATCTGCATGTTGTGCTCGGCGCACAATTGCAGGAAGCGTTCCAGCCGGGCGGAGGAGTGCTCCGGGCCCTGCCCTTCATAGCCATGGGGCAACAGCATGGTCAGCCCACACAGGCGACCCCACTTGGCCTCCCCGGAGGAAATGAACTGATCGATCACCACCTGGGCGCCGTTGGCAAAGTCGCCGAACTGCGCTTCCCAGATCACCAGCGTCTTGGGCGTCGTAGTGGCGTAACCGTACTCGTAGCCAAGCACCGCCTCTTCGGACAGCAACGAATCATAAATATCGAAACGTGGCTGACCCTCATAGAGATGCTGCAGCGGCACATACTGCTCACCGTCTTTCTGGTTGTGCAGCACCGAATGACGGTGAGAGAAAGTGCCGCGGCCGGAATCCTGCCCGGTGAGACGCACATGGAAGCCTTGATCGATCAGGGTGGCGTAGGCCAGGGTTTCACCGTACCCCCAGTTCAACGGCAAGGCACCGGCGGTCATCTTGCGGCGATCTTCGAGAATCTTTTTCACCTGACGCTGAACGACAAGACCTTCAGGCGGCGTTTCCAGGCGAGTGGCAAGATCCTGCAACTTTTTCAGCGGATAGCTGGTATCCCAGTCATCTTCCACCTGATGGCCGATGTAGGGTGACCAGTCCACGAACAGGGACTTGTTGGGTTCGCGCACCAGGGATTTCACCACGTGGTCGCCCGCATCCAGCATGTTGCGGTAATCGTCAGCAGTTTTCTGTGCTGCCTGCTCACTGACCACGCCCTCACTGACCAGACGCTCTGCATAAAGCGTTCGCGTAGTCGGGTGGGACTTGATCTTCTTGTACATCAGCGGCTGGGTGGAAGATGGCTCATCCGCCTCGTTATGACCCAGGCGGCGATAGCAGATCAGGTCAATCACCACATCCTTCTTGAACTGCATGCGGTAGTCCACCGCCAGCTGAGTGACGAAGTACACCGCTTCCGGGTCATCTGCATTGACGTGGAAAATGGGGGCCTGCACCATTTTTGCCACGTCGGTGCAGTACTCGGTGGAGCGCGCATCATCACGACGGCTGGTAGTAAAGCCGACCTGGTTGTTGATGATCACGTGCAGGGTACCACCGGTATAGAAGCCCCGGGTCTGGGACATCTGGAAGGTTTCCATGACCACGCCCTGACCGGCGAAGGCGGCATCGCCGTGCAGCAGGATCGGTACGACCTGTTCGCCTTCATGATCTTCCCGGCGATCCTGGCGGGCCCGCACCGAGCCCTCCACAACCGGAGAGACGATTTCCAGATGCGATGGGTTGAACGCCATGGCCAGGTGAACTTCACCGCCGGAGGTCTGCACATTGGAGGAAAAGCCCTGGTGATACTTCACATCACCGGAGCCGGTTTCGATAAAGCTCTTGCCATCGAATTCCTCGAACAGATCCTTGGGACTCTTGCCCAGGGTGTTGACCAGCACATTCAGACGACCCCGGTGGGCCATGCCGATGACCAGTTCCTTGGCCCCGTAGCTGCCCACCCGCTGAATGATCTCGTCCATCAGCGGAATCAGGGATTCGCCCCCCTCCAGACCGAAACGCTTGGTACCCGGGTACTTGCTGCCCAGATATTTCTCCAGACCTTCCGCGGCGGACAGACGCTCGAGAATATGTTTTTTGACGTCTTCACCGTACTCCGGATGGCTGCGCACGCCTTCCATGCGCTGCTGGAGCCAGCGTTTTTCCGCGGTGTTGACGATATGCATGTATTCGGCACCCACACTGGAACAATAGGTGCCCTGCAAACAGTCAACGATCTCACGGAGAGTGGCTTCGGGCTTGCCGATAAACAGATTACCGGTCTGGAATACGGTATCCAGGTCCGCGGGGCTTAACCCGTGGTGAGACAACTCCAAATCCGGTACTGCTTCGCGCTCCATGATCCCCAGTGGATCCAGCTTCGCCACCTGATGACCCCGGTTGCGGTACGCCGCAATCAGGTGCAGCACTCGCACCTGGCGTCGCTCGTGCTCGGTGCTGACAGCACTGGCACCGAACTTTTGCACCCGGGAACGATTCTTGGCCTGCAACAGGAAGTATTCACGAACAGCCGCATGGGGAACGTCAGATTCGACGGCGGCATCAACACTGGGGAGTTTTTCGAAGTAGACGCGCCAGTCTTCCGGCACAGAATTGGGGTCAGTCAGATAGGATTCGTACAGTTCGTCGACATAGGCGGCGTTGGCTCCTCCGATATGGGAGGACTGCCATTGGCGCTGCATGGAACTGTCTTGCATGTCAGCTCGTTCCTTCAGCGGGAGGTGTCACACTCTGTGGTAGGTGGTGTCACTGCGACCACAGGGGGGCGACCCTGTTCCCGTACGCTTTGTATTGTCCGGGACAGCGCCTTTTAAGCCCTGCCCCACCCATGAGATGAAACAAAACCACTCATCGTCACCGGGTGGGGTGAGGGTGAGTGTTCTGTCACGTCTCGACGAGGGATTACCTCGAATCGCCGTCTAGTGTAGCCCTTTTATTTCGGTTTTGTTAGACGCCGATTTGATAAAACAACTTAACACTTTTTCTATCCATTACGGCACTGGCAAAACGTCGAATAGACACCATTCAACGACACTTTCTACGGTAACAGATACAAAAAAGGCGGCCATATGGCCGCCTTCTTCGTTCGGGTCAGATGCCCCGTTCCAGCAACATGGAACGGATATGGCCAATGGCCCGGGTCGGGTTGAGCCCTTTCGGACACACGCTGACACAGTTCATGATGCCGTGGCAACGGAACAGGCTGAAGGGGTCATCCAGCTTGCTCAGTCGCTCTTCGGTAGCCGTATCGCGGCTGTCCGCCAGGAAGCGGTAGCTCTGCAACAGGGCCGCCGGGCCCAGGAACTTGTCCGGGTTCCACCAGAAGCTCGGGCAGCTGGTAGAGCAGCAGGCACACAGAATGCACTCGTACAGGCCATCCAGCTTGGCACGATCTTCTGGAGTCTGCAGGCGCTCAATAGCCGGCGCCGGGCTGGTATTCTGCAGGAACGGCTGCACCTTCTCGTACTGGTTGTAGAACATACCCATGTCCACCACCAGGTCGCGAATGACCGGCAACCCCGGCAACGGGCGCAGGATCAGCGGCTTCTTGCCTTCCAGTACCCCCGGTGCCACCTGGGACAACGGAGTGATACAAGCCAAGCCGTTCTTGCCGTTGATGTTCATGCCGTCAGAGCCACATACACCCTCACGACAGGAGCGACGGTAGGACATGGAGGAATCCTGCTCTTTCACCAGAGCAAGGATGTCCAGCACCATGAGGTCTTTACCCTGGGTATCAACCTCATACTCCTTCATGCTCGGCTCGCGGTCCGTTTCCGGATTGTAGCGATAGATACTAACTTTCATCGTATTACTCTCCGTTAGTAGGTCCGAGCCTTGGGCTGGAAGGTGTCGACAGTCTTCGGCTTGAAGTTCACGTCACGCTTGCCCAGCTTCTTGGCTTTCGGGTCGAAGATGGAGTGGCACAACCAGTTCTCATCGTCACGATCAGGGAAATCGTAGCGGGAATGGGCACCACGGCTCTCGGTACGACCTTCTGCTGCAATGGCAGTGGCTTCAGCCACTTCCAGCAAGTTCTCCAGCTCAAGTGCTTCGATACGCGCGGTGTTGAACGGCTTGCTCTTGTCATCAAGATGCGCCTTACCAATGCGCTCGCGCAAATCCGCAAGCTTGGCTACACCTTCCGCCATCAGATCACCTTTGCGGAATACGCCGAAGTGATTCTGCATCACACTCTGCAGCTCTTTGCGCAGGGCCGGAATGGATTCACCACTGGTAGACTCATCCCAACGACGCAGGCGCGCCATAGCTTCATCGATGTTGGCATCGGTGGGCTCGTACTGGGTCATGCCCTGGCGTAGCTGATCCTCGATATAAAGGCCTGCAGCCCGACCAAACACCACCAGATCCAGCAGCGAGTTACCGCCCAAGCGGTTTGCACCGTGTACAGATACACAGGCTACTTCGCCCACTGCGAAGAGACCGTTGACGAACTGCTCTTCACCTTCATGGCCGCCAGACAGCTTGATGGCCTGACCGTGAACGTTAGTGGGGATACCACCCATCATGTAATGACAGGTCGGCACAACCGGGATCGGTTCCTTCACAGGATCAGTCTGCGCGAAAGTAATGGCCAGTTCACAGATGCCCGGCAAGCGGCTGTGCAGCACTTCTTCACCCAGGTGATCGAGCTTGAGGAATACGTGGTCGCCGTCCGGACCAGCGCCTCGGCCGTCCAGGATCTCCATCATCATGGAACGGGCAACAACATCACGGGAGGCCAGATCTTTGGCGTTTGGCGCATAACGCTCCATGAAACGCTCGCCATCCTTGTTGATCAGATAGCCACCCTCGCCCCGACAACCCTCGGTAACCAGTGTGCCCGCACCGGCAATACCGGTGGGATGGAACTGCCACATTTCGATGTCTTGTACCGGCACGCCAGCACGCAAAGCCATGCCAACACCGTCACCGGTATTGATCAGGGCGTTGGTGGTAGACGCGTAGATACGACCGGCACCGCCGGTAGCAAAGACGGTTGCCTTGGCCTTGAAGAACACGGTCTCGCCGGACTCAATATCGATGGCGATCACGCCACAGACATTACCTTCGTCGTCCTTGACCAGTTCGGAGGCATACCACTCGTTGTAGAACTGGGTGCCGTTCTTCAGGTTCTGCTGGTAAAGGGTATGCAGCAGCGCATGACCGGTACGGTCAGCTGCCGCACAGGTACGGGCCGCCTGGCCGCCTTCACCGAAGTTCTTGGACTGACCACCGAACGGACGCTGGTAGATACGACCTTCTTCGGTACGGGAGAACGGCAGACCCATGTGGTCCAGTTCAAATACCGCTTCCGGGCCCACATTACACATGTATTCGATCGCGTCCTGGTCACCGATATAGTCGGAACCCTTGACGGTATCGTACATGTGCCAGCGCCAATCATCGTTGGGATCAGCAGACGCGATGGCACAGGTAATGCCGCCCTGGGCGGACACGGTGTGCGACCGGGTCGGGAATACTTTGGAAATCAGCGCAGTCTTGAAACCGGACTGGGCCATTTGCAGTGAGGCGCGCATACCGGCACCACCACCACCTACGACGATAGCGTCAAACGTAATAGTGCGAATGGACATGGATTACGCCCCTCCCCAAATAACAACCAGACCCCACAACAGGTACACCACCAGTGCCAGTGCAATTGCCAGCTGGGCAATCAGGCGAACGCCGGTGGCAGCTTTACCCAGGGTCATGCCGGTCAGGTAGTCGGTGGTTACGCCCCACAGGCCTACCCAGGTATGTGCAGCAACGGAAACTACCAGCAGGGTGTTGGCAATCTGCATGCAGACAGAGCTCATCAGAGCTTTCCAGCTGCCATAGTCCAGGTCACCGGACAGCATCAGGTAGCCCAGCATGCCGATCATGTACACACCAATGATAGCGGCAGACACACGTTGAATGAGCCAGTCATACAGGCCGTTCCGGCCCAGGCTCGTCACACTGGTTACCATATCCAGCCTCCTACCAGCAGAATCAGTACTACAGAGATGATGAACACCAGTTTGGCGCCGCGCTGGCCGCCTTCCAGGGTCTCACCCACTCCAGCATCCATAATAAGGTGGCGAATGCCAGCCACCAGGTGATACAGCAGTACAGCCAGAATGGCCCATACCACCAACTTCACCAGCGGGGAGGTCATCAGTTCTTTCAGGTCCGCAAAGCTCTCGGGAGACGCCAGGGAGCGATCCAGCATCCACAACAGAATCGGCAACGCCAGAAAAATGGCAACGCCGGTTACACGGTGGGTGATAGATGCTATAGCCGTGACCGGGAACTTGATCGTGCTCAGATCGAGGTTAACGGGTCGCTTATCGTTCACGGTAGCCTACTTATAGCCGGGCCCCAGGTTGGGGCGGTTGTCGGGAACTTTGGCAAAGTTGTTGAGATCAAAACGTGAAGTCTGATCTTAACAACCTCGCCTGGGCCGGGGTGGGCCCACACAAAACCCCCAGTCAGAGGTTTCTGCCGGGCGGCAGTATATCGCTGCGCCCTGAGCAAAACAAACGCTGCGCATCATTCAAACACAGTATCTTTCCTCTAACGCCTTGATTTACAATGGCGCACCGGATGTGAGCGCCCTAAAAAGAGCTTGCACCAGCCTGATGCAAAATGCGGTTATTGCTGTAACAGGCTGTTTACCCTACAAAAGTCTGACCCACCGGTTCCCGGGTTCGCGTTGACAAAGGTGTGTCAAAACTTTACCTTCCCCCGCGCTTTGGAGGACCTTCCTTGCCTTGAGGAACGTTCCCTCGTCCGCCAATGGAGAGATTCCCATGACCGAGAAGAAAGCCACTCTCAAGGTAGATGGTAAGGACCTGGACCTGCCGATCTACACCCCGACCCTGGGCCGCGATGTTATTGACGTGTCCAAACTGGTAGCCAACGGTGTCTTTACCTTCGACCCGGGCTTCACCTCCACCGCCTCCTGTGAATCCAAGATCACCTTTATTGATGGTGAAGTGGGCAAGCTGCTGCATCGCGGCTACTCCATCGAGGAACTGGCCGGCAAGTCCGACTACCTGGAAGTGTGTTACACCCTGCTGTACGGCGAACTGCCTACCGCAGAACAGCGTGATCAATTCATCAGCACCGTGAAGAATCACACCATGGTGCACGAGCAGATCCGCAACTTCTTCAACGGTTTCCGCCGCGATGCCCACCCGATGGCCATCATGTGTGGCGTAGTTGGCGCGCTGTCTGCCTTCTACCACGACTCTCTGGACATCAATAATCCCGAGCACCGTGAAATCACCGCGTACCGCCTGATCGCCAAGATGCCCACCATCGCGGCCATGTGCTACAAGTACGCGCTGGGCCAGCCTTTCATGTACCCGCGCAACGACCTGGGTTACGCAGAGAACTTCCTGCACATGATGTTCGGCAACCCCTGTGAAGAGTCCAAGATCAGCCCGACCCTGGCCAAGGCCATGGATCGCATCTTCATCCTGCATGCGGACCACGAGCAGAACGCCTCCACCTCTACCGTGCGTCTGGCCGGCTCCTCCGGTGCCAACCCGTTCGCCTGTATCGCTGCTGGCATCTCTGCCCTGTGGGGCCCGGCACACGGTGGCGCCAACGAAGCCGTGCTGAACATGCTCGACGAGATCGGCTCGCTGGATAACATCGACGCCTACATCGCCAAAGCCAAGGACAAGAACGATCCGTTCAAGCTGATGGGCTTCGGTCACCGCGTTTACAAGAACTACGATCCGCGTGCCACCGTGATGCGCGAATCCTGCCACGACGTTCTGGCCGAACTGGGTGTCAACGATCCACAGCTGGAACTGGCCATGAAGCTGGAAGAAATCGCCCTGAGCGACCCCTACTTCAAAGAGAAGAAGCTGTTCCCGAACGTGGATTTCTACTCCGGGATCATCCTCAAGGCCATCGGCATTCCGACCTCCATGTTCACCGTGATTTTTGCTCTGTCCCGTACCGTGGGCTGGATCGCACACTGGAACGAAATGATCTCCAACCCGTACAAAATTGGCCGCCCTCGCCAGTTGTACACCGGCGAGACCGAACGCGAGTTCATACCGGTAAACGAGCGCAAATAACCGCCTCGTTAGCGCCACACAGAAAAACCGCCTCCGGGCGGTTTTTTTGTGCCTGCTGCCTGTTAAGTTAAAAGGCTTTTTACCACAGAGGGCACAGAGTTCACTGAGTAAAACCCTTTCTTTTCAGAGGCAAGATCGCACTGCTTGCATGGCGAATTAACTGGCTATCTGCATAGCGCGCCCCAGAAAACCTGCAGCTGCGATGTCTTTTCCTCAGTGAACTCTGTGCCCTCTGTGGTAAAAACAGATTCTGCCTTTACCGCCCACCCCAACCACGCTCATCCGCAATGATTAGCACCCTGCATTTGCGCGACTGCTCCCTCCATGCAAGCATCGACGTTCCGTTAACCGATCTTCCGGATTCCAATGATAAAAAACATTGCACTGCTGATTCTCATCATTCTGGTTGGCTATCTGTTGTTCTGGCCGGTATCCATTGATCCAGTGGCCTGGCAGGCACCCGAAGCACCCGCGCTTGAAGGCCCCTATGCCAGCAACTCCGCCCTGGCGCAAAGCCGCTCCCTGGCCGTTGACGACGGCATCGGCCCGGAAGATGTGGCTATCGATAGTGACGGTTTTCTCTATGTGGGCTACGTGGACGGTCGCATCGTCCGCTTCAACCCGGATGGCAGCAACCCGGACCTGATTGCCGACACCAAGGGGCGCCCACTGGGCCTGGATTTTGACCCGCAAGGCAATCTGATCGTGGCCGATGGCTACAAGGGGCTGCTCAGCATCAGCCCGTCCGGGGCCATTGCCGCGCTTTCCCAGCGGGCCAACGGTGTGGATTACAAATTCACCGACGATGTGGATGCGGACAGCAACGGTGTTATCTACTTCACCGATGCGTCCAGCAAGTTCGGCCCCGCCCTGCACGCCCGCGATGACATTCTCGAACACGGAGGCCACGGCCGTCTGCTGCGTTACGACCCGGCCAGCGACCAGACCCAGGTCCTGCTGGATGGCCTGCAATTCGCCAACGGCGTGGCACTGTCCCGGGACGAAGACTTTATCCTGGTCAATGAAACCGGCAGTTACCGGATTGTTCGTTACTGGCTGAAAGGCGACAAAGCCGGCAGCCATGATGTTTTCTTCGACAACCTGCCCGGTATTCCGGACGGCATCTCCAGCAACGGTAACGGCACCTTCTGGGTCGCCCTGTTCAGCCCGCGTAATGCCATGCTGGACGCCATGTCCGACAAGCCCCTGCTGCGCAAGGTGGCCTTCCGGTTGCCATCATTCCTGCAGCCCCAGCCTGCCCATCACGGTTTCGTACTGGGTCTGAACGAACAGGGGGAAGTCACGCATAACCTGCAGGACACCAGCGCCGACGCCTTCGCCCCCATCACCAGCGTGGAACAACACGGCAATACCCTGTATCTGGGCAGTCTCACCGCCCCCCGGTTTGCCACCTACCCGCTACCGGCCAATGACCCCGCAACGGTTACCGAGCAGGACCCCAGCAATGCCACAAATTAACGCCGCGTTTATCGGACTTGGCACCATGGGCTATCCCATGGCCGGCCACCTGGCCGAAGCCGGGCTGTCCATGACCGTCTACAACCGCACCGCCAGCCGCGCTCACCAGTGGGCCCGGGATTTTAATGGCCGTACCGCTGCCACCCCCGCAGAGGCCGCTGCAGGCGCCGCCATGGTGTTCGTCTGCGTGGGCAATGACGATGACCTGCGCCAGGTCACTCTGGGCCCCGGCGGCGTACTGGAAACTCTCAGCGAACGCGCCCTGCTGGTGGATCACACCACCGCCAGCGCCGCAGTGGCCCGGGAGCTCGATGCCGCCTGCCGGGATCGCCAGGCAGACTTTATCGATGCGCCGGTGTCAGGCGGCCAGCAGGGAGCCGAAAACGGCCAGCTTTCGATCATGTGTGGCGGTGATGATTCTGCCTACCAGCGCACGGTTCCGGTGCTGAACCACTATGCCAAAGCGGTCAATCTGATGGGCCCGGCAGGCAGCGGGCAGCTCACCAAGATGGTCAACCAGATCTGCGTGGCAGGTCTGGTGGAAGCCTTGGCCGAAGGCATCGCCTTCGCCCAGAATGCCGGCCTGGATGCCGGCAAAGTGTTCGAGACCATCCAGCATGGCGCCGCTGGCTCCTGGCAAATGAGCCATCGCCACCAGACCATGATCAACGACCAGTATGAACACGGCTTTGCCGTGGACTGGATGCGCAAAGATCTGGATATTTGCCTGGCAGAAGCCGCTCGCAACGGCACCCTCTTGCCGGTGACGGCGCAGGTGAATGATTTCTATCAGGAGATCCAGACGATGGGTGGCGGGCGCTGGGATACATCCTCCCTGCTGCGTCGCCTGCAAAAACCCGAGTAGCCCTCTAACTCCGTTGTTGCCTTTTCAGCAAGGCAACAACGGAAAATTTCGATGCCCCTCAATCACTCCGATATTGCGCACCCTTTTCGGGCACAAGCGCAGCAGCATTGCCATTCGCCAGTTGCTCCGCCACTTTTTGGGGCAAGACATCCAGCAGCGATTGGTAGTCATCCATCAGCCGTTTCATGCTGCCAAAGTGCCCCACCAGGTCCGAGCCCAGGACAAAACGGTCTGGATAGTCCCTGATCAGCTCGATCCATTCCGCAGCGGGTTTGCCATCCTTGAGCAAATAGTGATCCTTGACGCTCCAGGACAGATCCACATAAAAATGCTCATAACGGCCCAGCAAGGCCCGCAGGATCGGCACCAAGGTACCCAGCGGCGCCTGCCGCTCTTCCACCCCGCCGCTGGTACCTGCATGTGCCAGCACAAAGCGGGTCTGCGGATTGGCGGCCAACGCCGCCTCCAGCTCTTCCAGGAAAATCGGCGTCTCTTCCCGCAGTGATGTCAGGTTGCTGTGCAGCAACACCGGCAGATCGTAGCGGGCCGCCAGCTTGTAAACCCGCATCAATGCAGGATGGTTGGCCCTGGGCGTTTCGCCCTCGGTCAGCGCTGTCAGCTGATCATGGCGGGTGAGAATTTCCCCGATGCCGAACCACATCCCCGGATACCGCCGTATCAACGCCTCAATCTGGTCAGCAGCGTTCATGTCCGTGGGATTAACACCACTGATAAAGGGTTTCAGCCGCCGCTGCTGCGCCTTCGTCAGCGCCTGGACCGCCTGTGCCACAATGTCATCGGTGGCGCTGTAGTAATACAACGGCGCCTCATCACCCAGGTAATAGCGTGGTTTTCGCGGTGCCTCCGCCTGCCACTTCTTCATCACCGGCAAGCCGAACAGCCAGGCCGTTTCCACCCCGGCCTGATCCATTGCCGCCAGCATGGCCTCACTGCCCTCACTGTCCTGCATGAAATCCACGTAATGCAGGTGCGCATCCGTCAGCGTCCTCGCCTGAATCCCTGCACTGCCCAGCAATATCAGCAATACCCACATCGACAACCCTGTCTTTGTCATCACAATGCCTTGTCTCTCATCTCGCTTTCAGAGACCGGGAAACCCGGCTCAAGTTCTAGCCATCCTCCCGAACTGGGACCTGGATCCGTCCGCATATCCACATATAGACAAAAAGAACAAAAAGGGCCATTATTGAACAATCAGTCAGGAGGCATGATGGAAGCAGCCAGACAACAGACACCGCAGGCGCTGGACGACGGTGCCCGCCATGCAGCACTGCGCGCAGTACTCAAGCTACTGGAGCACTGGCAGTGCAGCGAGAAGGAAAAGATGGCTCTGCTCGGCGTGGGTCGTTCCACCCTGCACAAGTACCAGAGCCAGCCGGACAGTGCCCGGGTCGGCAACGACCTGCTGGAACGCCTCAGCTACTTGCTGAACATCCACCAGGCGCTGCGCACCCTGTTCGGTAACCGGGAAAACGTCTACGGCTTCGTGCGCATGGCTAACCACAACCCGTTCTTCAACGGCGCCACACCCATGGACATCATGAGCAACGGCCGCGTGGCCAGCCTCTACGAAGTGCACCGTCAGCTGGACAGCCTGCGGGGCGGGCAATGGGGATGAGCGAAACAGAGATCCACGCCCTGCCCCGACACCCCTTCCCCTCGCAGATCGCCTATCGGCTGGTTAACGGCAAATACCCACCCATCGCCATCTTTGACGATGTGGCAGACCAGTCCGACTTCGATGCCCTGTTTGCGGTGCAGGCCCTGACCAACCCGCGCCTGCAGAACGAAGTGGGCGATCTCAACCGGGTGCCGCCTGCAGAGCGCCCCTGGGGCATTCCCGGCTGCAACTATGCCCTGGGACCCTTTGTCCACGTGAGCCCCGCCGGCTCCCGCTTTTCCGATGGCGCCTACGGTGTCTTCTACTGCGCGGATCGCATGGCCACGGCCCTTGCCGAAACCCGTTACCATCAACAGCGTTATTTCCAGCAGGTAGACGGCCTGAAATACGACCGCATTGTCATGCGCGGCCTCAAGGTCCACTTCTCGGCCACCCTGTGCGATATCACCCCGGCCACCCGATATCCGCACTGGCATGACCCGGACCATTACCAGGCCCCACGGCAACTTGGCCAGCAGCTTTACCAGCTGCGCGAAGCCGGCCTTCACTACGAATCCGTCCGCGCCCCCGGCAGCCACTGCTACGCCCTGCTCTCCCCCCTGGCGGTGGAGGCCATTACACCCAGCGCGCATTACGAGTACATCTGGGATGGCGAGAAAATTGCCCACACGCTGACCATTCGCCGCTTGAGCTGACCACACCGCCAAGCCTATGCTCTGAGGAGAGCCTACTTTCCCTCCATACACAGGCTCTCACGGAGGAGTGCCATGCCACTGCATGCCATCTGCCTGGACCTGGCCGGCGTGCTCTACCAAGGCCCGCGCCTGCTACCGGGCGCCCAGGACGCGCTTCAACGCCTGCGCGCCACCGGTCTGCCCCTGCGCTTTGTCACCAACACCTCCCAGCGCAACCGCAGCCAGATACTCAATGACCTGACCAGTCTGAACCTGGCGGTTGACGAGACAGAGCTGTTTACCGCGCCGCAAGCCGCCCACGACTACCTGACTTGCCGAGGGCTGACCCCCTACTGCCTGTTCCACCCCAATCTGAAAGAAGAGTTTGCTGATCTGGAAGGCAAGCAAGCCGATGCCGTACTGATCGGCGATGCCGGCAGGAAGTTCACCTACGAGCATCTGGACCAGGCTTTTCGTCTGCTGCACGACGGCGCACCGCTGATTGCCATCGGCGAAAACCGTTATTACCAGCTGGATGACGGTCTGCATCTGGATGCCGGCCCCTTTGTCAGGGCATTGGAATATGCTGCCGACTGCCGGGCCATCATCACCGGCAAACCCTCCACCGCGTTCTTTGAACAGGTACTGGCCGACCTGGGAACCCGACCCGAACATACCCTGATGGTCGGTGACGATGTCCATGGAGACGTGGAAGGCGCACTGAACAGCGGCATGCAGGCCTGCCTGGTGCAAACCGGGAAATACCGGGAGGGGGATGAGCAAGCCATCACCGGTGATTTTCACCTGGAAGCGGATATCACTGCCGTCGCCCGAACCGTAACCCACCTGCTCGGATAGCCATAGCGAGATTACATCAGCGTCCTGTGAGACGGTTGAAAACCTTTAGGACGCTGGCTTTCAGCATGGCTGGCAATCCAGTTGCACTGTCAAAGGTATTTCTCAAGGAAGAACGAGCGGGATCTGCCAGCCGATAAAAAAGGGGAGCAACCAAGCACTGGCGGCGCTACCCGGCAGCAAAGGCGAAGATCTGGACAATGATGACCAAGGATAAAACGCACAAATAAAAAAGCCCCACTCTTTCGAGCAGGGCTTTTCTATATGGCGTCCCCTAGGGGAGTCGAACCCCTGTTACCGCCGTGAAAGGGCGGTGTCCTGGGCCACTAGACGAAGGGGACGTATTTGGTGGAGCCAGGCGGGATCGAACCGCCGACCTCAACACTGCCAGTGTTGCGCTCTCCCAGCTGAGCTATGGCCCCAAAAACGTCAATCAGAACAAGGTGCATCCCGGTTGGTGCGGCGTATTCTACCCAGCACCCCTACTCTGTCAAGCGCTGACCTGTGGTTTTTTTCAGAATGAAGTCCATTTGACTACATCCTGAACAAGCTGCTGAAAATACATCCAGCTTCTAGCTTTGACCGTCCTACGGACGATGCCGTGCTTCGCAGAAATGACGAGGTCCGAGGAACTTTCCAGACCTTCCCTAT
>NZ_DEXN01000038.1:76117-76331 GCF_002364155.1 Alcanivorax sp. UBA3183 | reverse complement strand
GGGCAATTTCATCGATGCTCAGATCCGGCTTGGACAGGTAATAGACTGACGCATCCTTGCGGATGGAGTCCTTGATATCCTGGTAGCTGGTATTGGCCTCTTTCAGCCGGCGGCGCAGGGTTTGCGGCGTCATGTTGAGTTTACCGCAGATTTCCGTGAAATCGGGGAAGCTGTTGCCGTATTCGTTGGAGATGATCGCCCGGATTTGCGCCGG
>NZ_DEXN01000038.1:73951-76048 GCF_002364155.1 Alcanivorax sp. UBA3183 | reverse complement strand
ATGATCGCCCGGATTTGCGCCGGCAACCCCACATTGTGGATATTGCCATCGAACAACTGAGCCAGGGAATCCTTGAGAAACTTGGAAAGAGACAGCTCGTTTTGCACCAGGGGCAGGTCAAGAAAATCAGCACGGAAACTCACCGCATTTTCGTCGGCGCTGTACTCGATGGGGCAATCGAACAGGAAACGGTGTTCCTCATCGTTCCTCACATCGGTGTAATCCAGCTTCACCAGCTGGGGCTCGATAGCCTTGCCCACCAGCCAGCTCATAAAACGCAGCCAGACAAAAAGGGACGTCTCAATGATCACTTCCCGAAAATCCAGGCGCGGGTCGGCCTTTACCACCAGCCGGGCGATGTCTCCGTGCCGCTCTATCCGGGAATGCATGCTTAGCTCGAACAGATCATAAAAGCGGATACCCCGCTCGATGGCCGCCCCCAGGGTCGGGCAATTGATCACCGCGTGGGCCATCATGGAAAAGGTGCCGGGCTTTGATTTGCGACCCTGGCCAAAACCGAGAAACTCGTCCTGGGTCTGCTGCATAATCAGCAGCATCATCTTGATAAAGGTGTCTCGCTCGATGGTACCGTCCGGGTCATCGAGCAACTGTCGGGGGATATCGCACTGATCAAGTAGATCGGGAATGCTGGCACCGGACCGGCCCGCCCCCTGGAGCAACTTCACTACGCGATTGATATTGATTGTTCTGCGCTGGTACATCGACCGCCACCCTCACACCATTGGCAATGCCAAAAAGCGGTTCAACCGCTTCTTCAGTATCCTGAAATCGTTACCCGTTCAGCATTCTTGTCCGCCGGGCTTGTATCTCGAATCCTCTGACCGGAATCCGGACCGCCAATAATAAAGAAACTGGCCATAATTGACATAGTGTTTACCCGATCCGGTCGCGCCATTGTACGTTGAAATAACAAAAACTACCTTGACGTGTCTTTCACCCTTGTTATCAGCGCGCCGTTACGTTACAAAATCATTCATGAATGTTCTCGTTGTCGAAGACAATAAAGCTGTCAGTCTTATCATCTGCCGTATCATCGAAGAGCTGGGCCATGAATATGTGCTGGCCGCCGACGGTGAGGCAGCGCTACGTCTTTACCGACAGCGAAATGTGGACCTGCTGATCCTGGACGTGGAACTACCGACACTGGATGGATTCAGCGTGGCCAGGGATATCCGCAACCAGAATGGCCAGACCCCCATTCTGTTTATCTCCGGCAACAACAGCGAGGCCTACCGGCAACAATGCCTGGATGCCGGCGGCGAGACCTTGATGCCCAAGCCCTTGCGCCCCAGTGAGTTACGGCGCTGGCTGGAAGTCGCCTTCACCCAGTTAGCCTGCAGCAACCTGACTCCCTCCGGTGCGTCAGCCTGACCCCTGCCTCTACTCAGTCGCATCATCCATTACCGCCAGACTTCGCAACCAGTGGCGCCCACTTTCATCCACTTCTCTCGCCAGATTCAGTACGCTGATACCCCGCATACGGGCATCTGCCACCAACGAGTAGGCCTCACGTTGCAGCTGCTCCATGGCCTGCCGGTGCTGGGCCGCCAGGTCCGCGCAGGGTGGTGCCTGGTAGAGCCTGTCCAACGCTCGCAGGATCTGCTCACTGAAGCCCTGCAAACCGGGATCATGGCTTTCTGTCAGTAGCGCCAGGTCATCCGCCACATCCTTCAGCGCCTTCAAGGCATAAACCGCTTCACGCACCCTGGCACGCAAACGTTGCAGGCGCTGCTCCTGCCCCTCGGTCATGGGCTGTTGAGCCAGCCGGTTGGCATAGTCAGCCAATTCCATTTCCATGTCTGTCACCTGGCCGTATTCCTCAAGGAAACGAGACAAGGAGCGCCCCTGGAGCGGGTGAAGGCAATAGTTCCTGACCCGCTCGATGAGGCTGTCAGTCTCGCGGCCGAGCACCAACAACGCCGGCTCCACCGATTGCGGGCTGATATCGGCGAACAGGTCATGATGTCCTCGCTTGCCGATATGCTTTTCAATGCTCCGCTCCATGGCACCCAGTAACGGCGCGAACACCACAATCCCGACCAGATTGAAACCGGTATGGAAGGCCACCAGGCCATA
>NZ_DEXN01000038.1:70528-73617 GCF_002364155.1 Alcanivorax sp. UBA3183 | reverse complement strand
CAGATACAGCACCGGTGGATAACCTTGCAGCCAGCTCACATCAAAGCGCTGGCCGACGCCTTCCACCGCCACCTTCATGGTATCCAGACCAAAGATCAGTAAGCCGAAAGCCAGCAAAAACAGGCCGGCAGAACGCCACATGCCTTTCGGCAGGAGCACATAACAGAGGGCACCGGCCCCCGCCAGCGGCAGGCTGACCGCAGAAAGCGAGAGTTTGAAACCCAGCAGCGTTACTAGCCAGCCGGTTACTGTGGTGCCCAGATTGGCGCCCAGCATCACCGCCATGGCATGGCGCAGAGGGAGTATCCCCACCGACACGAATGCCAGCACCAATAACCCAACGAGAGAACTGCTCTGCATCACTGCTGTAATCAGGCCCCCTGCCACCACCCCTTTCAGGGTGGTGTTGGTGGACCGTTGCAGCCACTGGGAAGCCTTTTCGCTGAACAGGGTCTGCACCGCCTGTTCCACCAGTTGCATGGCAAACAGAAACAGACCCAGCCCGGCAATCATTGTCAGCACACTGTTCATCGCTGCGGCTCAATCATTCTTTTTCGCCAGTACTTGCCGATAGTGCTCAATACACTGGGGATCTTCCTGCGGGTATTCTGGCGCCAGCTCCTTCAGCGTATCCAGGAGCAACGCCGCCACCGCGGCTCTGGCATTTTTCTTGTCATCGTTGGGAATCAGATGCCAGGGAGCATGAAGGGTATGGGTTGGCACGAGGGTCTCGTTGACCAGCGATAGATAGGCGTCTCTTGCCAGCCAGCTTTCCACATCCGCCGCGTCAAACTTCCAGCGTTTGCGGGGCTTGTCCAAGCGCTTTAAGAGACGGCGACGCTGTTCTTCCTGCGAGGTATTCAGCCAGATCTTGATGATCCGGGTTCCTTCCCGGTGCAAGTGCTGCTCGAAGGCGTTGATGGCCTCGTATTTCAGCGGCCAGTCATCACTGCTGTGTTCGGTGACCGGCCACAACCGTTCAGCCAACACCGATTCATAGTGGCTGCGATTGAAGGCGACCACTTCCCCCCTGCCCGGCAGGTGGCGCCAAACCCGCCAGAGAAAATCATGATCCACCTCTTCACCCAGCGGTCGACTGAACCCATGTACCCGAAACGCGGCCGGATCCATGGCCCGGGCCAGGGTGCGAATCAGGCTGTCCTTGCCGGCAGCATCCAGCCCCTGCACCACCAGGAGCACCCCGTGACGTCGATTGGCAAACAGGCGCCGCTGGTATTCGTGCAGATCGTCCAGCACCGTATCGAGATCCTGTTGCGGTGGTTCCCTGAAATCAGTGGGTAAACTTTGTACGATGAGGGTGGGCCCCGACGGCCAACCAAAGCGGTCCAGTTCCATGCGCACTCCCTTGGGTATACCGTATTGAGCATAAAGGGCAGCGTGAGCCAGGCAAACAGGAGATTTTCATGGAACCACGTATCAGCATGATCACCCTTGGCGTCAATGACCTTGCGACGGCGATCCGCTTTTATGAGCAGGGTCTCGGCCTGCCCCGCCGCCCCATGCCGGACGAAGCGCCCGTGGCGTTCTTTGAATTGAACGGCACCTGGCTGGGCTTGTTCGGTCATGATGCGCTGGCCGCTGATGCCGGCGTTGCGCCATCGGATCAGGGCTTTCGTGGCGTAGCGATGGCACACAATGTGGAAAGCCCACAGCAGGTCGACCAGTTACTGGCCCAGGCTCAGGAAGCCGGTGCGCAACTGATCAAGCCCGGACAGTCCACCGACTGGGGCGGTTACGCCGGCTACTTTGCCGATCCGGATGGTCACCTGTGGGAGGTAGCCTGCAACCCGCATTTCTGGGTAGGACCCCGCTAGCTGGCGACTGACATCAACGTGCAGACATAAAAAAGCCCGGCACAGGGCCGGGCTTTTTTATCAGGCGGAACCTACGTTACTTGTAGATTTCGCCTTTTTCCGCTTTCTCCACCAGGGAAGCCGGCGGGTTGAAGCGATCACCATACAACTTGGCCAGCTCCTGGGCGCGGGCCGCAAAACCACGCAGACCACCCTCGTACTGGTTGATGTACTGGATCACGCCACCGGTCCAGGCCGGGAAGCCAATACCGAAGATGGAACCGATATTGGCATCGGCCACAGATTCCATAACCCCTTCGTCGAAGCATTTCACTGCTTCGATGGCTTCAACAAACATCATCCGTTCCTTGATGTCTTCGAACGGAATCTCTTTGTCACCACCAAAAGCGTCTTTCAGACCTGGCCACAGGTGCTTCTTGCCATTTTCCGGGTACTCGTAGAAGCCTTTGCCCTGGACTTTACCGGGACGATCCAGCTCTTCGACCATTTTCTTCATGACCACTTCTGCCGGATGCTCGGGCGGCAGTTCCTGACCTTCACGCTTGGCATCGTCACGGGCCGCCTTGCCGATCTTCAGGGCGGTTTCCATGTTGATCTCATCGATCAGGTTCAGCGTGCCTACCGGGTAACCGGCCTGCATGGCGGCCTGTTCAATGGACTGGGCATTGATACCTTCACCCAGCATGGCAATCCCTTCGTTGGCGAAGGTGCCGATCACGCGGGTGGTGAAGAAACCGCGGGCATCGTTGACCACGATGGGGGTCTTCTTGATCTGCTGGCAGTAATCGTAGGTTTTCGCCAGCGCTTCCGGGCTGGTGTCCTTGCCGGAAATAATTTCCACCAGCGGCATCTTGTCCACCGGGCTGAAGAAGTGGATACCAATAAAGTTATCCTGCTTCTTCACACCCTTGGCCAGGCCGGTAATCGGCAGAGATGAGGTGTTAGAGCCAAGCACGGCATCCGGCTTCACCACATCCTCGATTTCCTGGAATACCTTGTGCTTCAGTTCGGTGCTTTCGAACACCGCCTCGATCACGAAGTCCACCCCGTCCAAATCCTTGGCATCTGCCGTGGCATGGATCAGCGACAGGATCTGCTCTTTCTTCTCCTCGGTCATCTTGCCGCGGGAGATGTCCTTGTCGAGCAGCTTGCGGGAGTAATCCTTGCCCTTGTCCGCGTTTTCCTGGGAGATGTCTTTCAGCACAACCTTGGCGCCACTGCGAGCGGTCACATAGGCAATGCCCGCGCCCATCA
>NZ_DEXN01000038.1:67559-70435 GCF_002364155.1 Alcanivorax sp. UBA3183 | reverse complement strand
ATGCCCGCGCCCATCATGCCGGCCCCGAGGATACCGACTTTTTCGGCACGGAATTTCGGCACATCCTTGGGACGGCTGGCACCGGCGTTGATCGCCTGCAGGTTGAAGAAGAAGGCGGTGATCATGTTCTTGGCCACCTGGCTGGTAACCAGGGACACGAAGTAGCGTCCTTCAATGGTGGAGGCATTGTCGAAATCCACCTGGGCCCCTTCCACGGCCGCAGACATGATCGCCAGCGGTGCCGGATAATTGGCGCCCTTGATCTGCTTCTTCAGGTTGGCCGGGAACGCCGGCAGGTTCATGGCGAACTTGGGATTCTTGGGGTCACCACCGGGGATCTTGTAACCTTTCTGATCCCAGGGCTGCTGGGCTTTGGGATTGGCCTTGACCCATTCGCGGGCCTTGGCCAGCATCTCGTCACGGTCAACAGCCAGCTCGTCGATCAGCCCCACTTTCTGGGCCTTGTCGGCTTTCATGCGCTGGCCCTGCATCAGCACTTTCATCAGGCCATCCTGGATACCCAGCATGCGGATCACGCGGGTGACACCGCCACCACCGGGCAGCAGACCCAGGGTCACTTCCGGAAGACCGAACTGGGCGGATTTGTCGTTGATGGCAACACGGTGATGACAGGCCAGGGCGATTTCCAGACCGCCACCCAGAGCCGTACCGTTCAGGGCAGCCACAACCGGCTTGCCGAGGGTTTCCAGCACGCGCAACTGACGCTTGATCTCGGTAACGTTATCCAGGAAAACCTGGCCGTCTTCCTTTTTCGCCTTAAGCAGGTCACGCAGATCACCGCCGGCAAAGAAGGTCTTCTTGGCGGAGGTGATGATCACACCGGCAATGTTGTCTTTCTCTTTTTCCAGACGCTCCACGGTGGCTGCCATGGACTTGCCGTACAGCTCGTTCATGGTGTTCGCGGACTGGTTGGGATCATCCAGAATCAGGGTAACGATGTTGTCCGCGTCCTGTTCCCAACGGATTGCAGTTTGTTCACTCATGTTCTTTCTCCGAATTCGTTCGACGCGGTTTACAGACGCTCAATGATGGTGGCGATACCCATGCCACCGCCCACACACAAGGTGCACAGCGCGTACTTCTTGTCGCGACGTTCGAGTTCATCCAGCGCGGTGCCCAGGATCATGGCGCCGGTGGCACCCAGTGGGTGGCCCATGGCGATGGAACCGCCATTCACGTTGGTCACATCCGGGGTAATGTCCATGTCCTTCATGAAGCGCATGGCCACGGCGGCGAACGCTTCGTTGATTTCCCACAGATCGATATCGCTAGCCTTCAGGCCGGCCTTGGCCAGTGCCTTTTTGGCAGCCGGGCCCGGACCAGTCAGCATGATGGTCGGATCGGCACCACTGATCGCTGTGCAGACAATACGGCCACGAGCCTTCATGCCGTAATCCTTGCCAACCTGCTCGTTACCCAACACGACCAGTGACGCGCCATCCACGATGCCGGAAGAGTTACCGGCGTGATGGACGTGATCGATCTTTTCCAGCCAGTGGTATTTCTGCAGAGCCACCGCATCGAAACCACCCATTTCGCCCATCATGGCGAAAGACGGATTCAGACCGGCAAGGCCATCGGCGGTGGTGCCGGCGCGAACGTGCTCGTCGCGATCCAGTACGGTCAGGCCGTTGAGGTCTGTAACCGGTACCACAGAATTTCCGAAGTAGCCTTTTTCCCAGGCAGTGGCAGCCCGCGCCTGGGATTCGGCAGCGAATTCATCCACATCACGGCGGGAAAAGCCTTCGATGGTGGCGATCAGATCAGCGCCGATGCCCTGGGGGACGAAACCGGTCTTGTAGTTGGTAACCGGGTCCATGGCCCAGGCGCCACCATCAGAGCCCATGGGAATACGGCTCATGGCTTCCACACCACCCGCCAGAATCAGATCATCCCAACCGGAAGCCACTTTCTGGGCACCGGTGTTCACCGCTTCCAGGCCGGAAGCACAGAAACGGTTCAGCTGATAACCTGCCACAGTGTCCGGCAGACCCGCAGCCAGCGCCGCAGTCTTGGCGATACAGGCGCCCTGATCACCCACCGGGGTAACCACGCCCAACAACAGATCATCAATACGGTTGGTGTCCATATTGGGGAAACGGGCTTTCACTTCATCGATCAGGCCGACCACCAAGTCCAGCGGCTTCACCGTATGCAGTGAGCCATCTTTTTTACCCCGACCACGGGGAGTACGGATGGCATCGTAAATATAGGCTTCGGTCATGGAACCTTCCTCTTGCCTCAGGCAGATGTCAGCTCAGCTGACGGGTTGTGAAAGGCGGCACCTGTCAGTGCATGGGTTCAATCATGCGCAACAAAGTGACAGGTACCGGCCAAATGTAGACCGCAGAGATTGCCCTACACGCGCCCGTCACTCAATGACAGGAGTTAACAGCCTGGGTGAGCGGAACGGGCAGTGGTTAACCGCTTGATATGCAAGGCGTCTTGAGGGCCAATGCGAGTCGCTCGAGAGATGGTAAGGTCCGGACATTCGTTTCAGGAGAATTCGCTATGTCCCATAACACCGAGGTGCTGCGCTCCCTGGCCGCTTCCGCCCTGCAGCAGGGTCGCGGCATTGCCAGCAAAGGCCACCGCAAGACACCCCAGGAACCCCTTGAACTGTATGACATGGAAGGCTGCCCGTTTTGCCGCCTGGTTCGCGAAGCATTGACGGATCTGGACCTGGATGTAGTGATTTTCCCCTGCCCCAAGGGGGGTGAGCGTTACCGCCCGCTGGTGGAACGCCTGGGTGGGCGTCAGCAATTCCCCTATCTGATGGACCCGAATACCGGGGCCGCCCTTTACGAATCCGCCGACATCATCGACTACCTGTACCGGGAATACGGCGGCCGCCC
>NZ_DEXN01000038.1:944-67483 GCF_002364155.1 Alcanivorax sp. UBA3183 | reverse complement strand
CCGGGAATACGGCGGCCGCCCGGCGCCGCGCCGCTGGCTAATACGCAGCCTGCGCACGGCCGCGGCGGTGTCCGCGTCACTGCCCCGTGCCTCCCGCGGTCTACGCGCCCAGGACAGCCAGGTGCCGGAACAGGCACTGGAGCTCTACTCGTTCGAAGCCAGCCCTTTTGCCAGGCTGGTCCGGGAACGCCTCACCGAGCTGCAACTGCCCTACCTGCTCCGCCAGTGCGGCCGGGATCAGTGGCAAGACTGGGTGCTGCCGCCGCTACGTCGACGCCTTCTTGATGACTACGCACCCCGCCAGCGGAACCGAATCGCCCTGATGGAACGGGCCGGCCGCATCGCCGTTCCCTACCTGGTAGATCCCAATACTGGCGCAGAACTATTCGAATCCGCGGACATTCTGGATTACCTGGATCAGACTTACGGTCGATAATCGCAACCCGGCGCATCAACAAATGGTGTGCCGGACACTTCTCCCTTCCCCGGATTAGTGCTATATAAAGCACTGAGAACCCCCTTTAATTCTGTAAAGAGAGTAGCACCATGGGTCGTCGACATTTTGATGACTATGAACCGGACGATTGGAACGAAGAACACAAGCGCGCTGAACGTGAACGTCGCAAACGTGATGCAAAACGTCATCGGCACGATTCAGAGGACAAAAGTGACTCGCGCGAAAGCCGCGATTCGCGTCCTTACTGAAACAGGTTCCATCTCGGGAGCATTCGCTTCCAGGTCTGAAAACCGGGCTTCATGGATGAGGCCCCTCTTTCGTTTTGGCTAATTATCGCCGTAACGGCTGGCAAGAGTGGTCAGCGCCGCAGCCGTGTTCTCATCCGCCAGAAGCTTGAACCCACCCCGCCAATGTCCATTGGGCAAATAATCATGCCAACGGTGTTCCGCCATCACTGACAGTTCACGGTGGCCCGATAAAGCTAAAGGTAGTTGCAGTAGCAGTGACTGGCTGCCCTGAGGTGGCGTACCACGCCCGGTAAGGCACAGGCCCTCGTCAGTCAGATTGAGAATATGCCCCACCGGTTTTCGATCGATGGAAGCCCGGACATTCAGTCTCAGTCGAGGCCTGCGGAAACGTCGTCGCTCCATAACTACCTCTCGGGAAGGGTCTCACTGCCAGTTTCTGCCCGCTTTGTGTACCATGCAAGCATGAACTAACGGGTTTTGTGGAGCAGTTCCATGGCCACCAATGACGATGATCTGTTCCGCCAGGAGATGGCGGATGTGACACCGATCAAACCGGATAATCGCGCGACTCAGCCCCGGTCCAAGCGCCCAAACAGTCTGCGCGAACAGCTGCGCCGCGCCGCCGCCATGGACGACCGCCAGGATCGCAATCCCCTCACCGTGCCGGAACAGGTCCCCCGGATTGGCCCCACCGACATTGTCGGAGTCAAGAAAAACGGTGTTCAGGAAGGGGTGTACCGTAAATTGCGATTGGGCAAATACGATGCCCAGGATCTGCTGGATCTGCACCGGGTACGCTTGATGGATGCCCGTGACCGAATGCAGACCTTTCTGATGAAAGCCCACGAACAGGGCCTGCGGTCCGTGCTGATCAACCATGGTAAAGGCGTGCACAGCGAGCGTCCCGGTTTCCTGAAAAGCTACGTAATGCACTGGCTCGAGGAGAGTCACCTGGTACTCGCCTACCATTCCGCCCCCCAGAATCAAGGCGGCAGCGGCGCCACCTATGTACTGATCAGAAAAAGCAGTCAGTCACGGCAGCGCAATAGGGAGTTCTTTATGGAGGCGGGAAAGAACAATAGAAGCAGTTGATAATTGAGAATGGATAATTGATAACTACGCGCCGACAGACTTTGGGTACTTAACCGCTGGAGGCCGCGACCTTACTTTGGGACGCGGCCTCCAGCACTCTAATTAGCTGCCTTGCCTATTCCGCGCCGTTATCAATTATCCATTCTCAATTATCAATTCAACCCTCACCTTCTTATCCGGTTAATCCCGTTGATCGCCGCCACCCGATACGCTTCCGCCATGGTCGGGTAGTTGAAGGTGGTGTCGATGAAGTACTCCAGGGTGTTCAGCTCACCGGGCTGGCGCATGATGGCCTGCCCTACGTGGACAATTTCCATGGCCTGATAGCCGAAGCAATGGATACCCAGCACCGCCAGGGTCTCCCGGTGAAACAGGATTTTCAGCATCCCCACCCGCTCACCGGTAATCTGCGCGCGGGCCAGATTACGAAAGAAGGCCTGCCCGACTTCATAGGGCACCTTGGCTTCGGTGAGCTCCTGCTCGTTACGCCCCACACTACTGATACCCGGAATGGTATAGATCCCAGTAGGCACGTCGGTCACCTGCCGTACTTCATCGCCAGCAATGGCCGCCGCACAGAAACGGCCCTGATCATAGGACGCACTGGCAAGAGATGGCCACCCCACCACATCGCCGACGGCATAAATACCTTCCACCTCGGTCTGGTAGCGCTCATTGACCTGTAATTGCCCCCGGTTGTTGGGTTTCAGCCCGGCTGCTTCCAGCCCCATGTCCTGAGTGTTGCCGGAACGACCATTACACCAAAGCAAGGCGTCAGCGCGCAGTTTCTTGCCGGACTGCAATTCCAGGGTGACGCCCTCATCGTCGGCAACAACCCGCTGGTACTCCTCATCCTGACGAATGGTGCAGCCCTGCTCGCGCAGGTGATAACTGAGCGCATCGGAAATTTCCGTATCCAGAAAATCCAGCAGATGCTGCCGTGAATTCACCAGGTCAACCCGGATCCCCAGGCCGGTAAAGATGCAGGCATATTCCGAGCCGATCACCCCCGCCCCATAGATGATGATATGGCGCGGCGTATGGTCCATGGTGAGAATGGTATCGGAGTCGTAGATACGGGGATGATCAAAATCCACGTCCTCCGGGTGATAGGGCCTTGAGCCGGTGGCAATCACCACGTTACGGGTTTTCAACAGATGCAGCCGCCCTTCCCGGTCTTCCACCCTCACCTCATTGTTGCCAAGCAACTCACCCCTTCCACCAAACACCGTCACCCGGTTGCGGATATAGAAATCCGTACGGACCTGGACCTGGGAATCGATCACCTCACGGGTTCTGACAATCAGATCCTGCCAGCGGACTTCTCTGGGATTGATGATGCCGCGAAGTAACGGATTGCGCTGGGTACGGATCACCTGGCGGACCAGATGACGAAGCGCCTTGGAAGGGATCGTTCCCCAATGTGTGCAGTTGCCGCCCAGGGACTTCTGGTCTTCGACAATGGCCACTCGCAGGCCTTTTTTTGTCGCCTGCATCGCCGCCGCTTCACCGGCCGGCCCGCTACCGATCACCACCAGATCCCAACCCGCACTGATATCCATTCACTTCTCCTTTCTACGACAGCACTATTATAGGCATGTCCCCTCGCTCGCACGAGTAAGACCAAAGCAGAGGCCTGACCATGTTGGCCAAGACGGGCATGGTGGGGATAGAGGAAAGAATCGTTTCAATTCAATAACAGGAGCCTGACATGGAAGAGCGCAGCGAACAAAAGCCCTCGAAGTTGGCCCGTGGCGGCAAAACGACAGGACGCTGGCTGGTGGCCCACCCGATCGGGGCCCTGCAGATTCTGGCAGTGATACTGGTATCAATTATCGTGCTTCAGAATCTGGAGCCCACCAGCATCGACATCCTGTTCTGGACACTGGTGGACATCCCCAAATTGCTGCTCTTGCTAGCAAGCATGCTGGCCGGGGGGCTGATCTGGGAGCTGTTGCGGCGCAGCCTGCTACGCCGCCGCAAGGCGCCGGCGGCGCCAAAACAGTAATAGCAGGCTGGAGAACAGGCCGAGACTCCAGCTTCCAGCGCTGGTGTCTTCCTGTTCTCCCGGGTATGTGATGGTGAAGGTGGCTGCCGCTGACGTACTACCACAGTAATCCTCCACTTCCAGAGTGAAGCGGTCCTTGAACGGACTGAAGTTGCTATCAGGGATGTATGTCACGGTGCGTGCGTCAGAATTTATGATTATCCCCGTGCCCTGAGCGCTACCCGTTTCATTACTACGTTTAGTAAAATTAGGCTCATCCTTGATTCTAAGCGTTGGCCAATTGATGGAACTCGCGTCACCATCGGGGTCATCAGCAGTAATCTTAAAGGTTACCGATTCACCAGGACGGCTACTGCGGGTCTGCCCAGTGATACTCGGTGCCTTGTTGGTGATACTCATGCTGACAGAAGCATCTGAGGACTGCTGGGCCGGGTTCGCGTTGTCTTCAAAGTTGTACAGGAAAACCAGCCGAGGCGTGTCTCTCTCATCATCATTGAGGGCTTCACAAACTGCATCCTTGGCTGGATCTATTGAATCTGGAATGAAGCCCTGGTTTGAAGGAGTGAACAGGACGATACAATTTTCGGCCACATCTCCATCATCGTAATTGTCCGGATTGCGATTGATAAAACGCTGAGGAAGCGGATCGCCGCATTTCACGTCATAGCCATCAACCGATTCGCTGTAAAATTCCCAGACAAACTCAATGGTGGTGCCATCGGCTTGGGATCCACTACTACCAAGAACATAACGGCGGGTCGCTGAGTCATACGTGTAAGAGCCGGCCGCCGGATTGACCTCCTCTTCCCCGCCGACAATATCAAATTGTGCCGGAGTGAAAACGAACCTGTCGTCCAGTAACGCACCATTTCCATCAAGTAGCTGGATCTCGGCTCCATCACTCGGCAAATCATTATCAAAGACGTCTATCAGGACACGGCGGTCTGGAGCACGCTGGTTATTGGCCTCATCATCAGAAGCGGTAATCTGTTGATATTCGAATGCCCCACGGTCGCACTCCCCCCCGGACGTCCTGGCAATACCACGCAAATCCGTGGCACGGCATCGCAGCGGGGTTGAGGTACCAGATTGCAGATCGTCTTCGTTGCCAGCATCAATGATTAATGCATCGTTGAGATCAGCAGCAACGAGATACGGAGGCGTATAGTCCGTAGAACTACCCGACTCAACGGCAAGGTCAGTGGACATGCCCGCGGTTCCACCTTCCCCATCATCATTGTTCTCATCTGTACCACTTGCCGTACATGCAGCGTCTGAAAACAGGTTATAAACGCTATCGCGCAATTCCCCGGTACCTGTAGAGCAACTGGCTCCACTTGCCGCAACAATACTGTTTGCTAAGCTGACCGAGGCTTCAGAATCCCCCAGTTCAATACCATTTCCCGGAGCATTATTCACGAAGGTCAGATTCATCAGACGGACATTAATATCCACGCCGCTGAGATCCAGGGCCGAGCCTTTCGGTGCACTGTTATCCACAAAGGTACTGTTGGAAAATGCAATAAAATTGCCAGTTGGAATATTCAAATCAAAGGCGCCGCCCTCAACGTCAGCATGGTTGTTCTCAAACGTTGTATCAACAGCGGCAAACCGGAAACTCTCTCCATTCTGAGCTGTGGTTGCCATAACACCACCGGATTGCAACGCCTCATTACCTGTCACATAGGCACGATTGAAGGACACCTGCTTTTCATTGCCGGCGTTGGCCCGTACATAGATAACCCCGCCGGAACGGTCTGCCCGGTTATTGCGAAGTACAACCCGGTCGAAAACCACGGAGCCGCCGGTAATGATTGCACCGCCAAATCCCTGATCACCCACGGGGGTACCTCCAGGCACTGAGGCATTACCGTCTTCCAGCTGGAGATAGCGAAACAATACATTGGGATGGCCATTGCTAACTGGCGCTCGCACTTCGAACAATCGACTCTGCCCATCCCCGATAATTCGGGTAATGGTGTCTTCAGCATCCGGCTCTGCATCATCATCATTGCGAACACCCTTGCCGACCAACTCGACACTGCCCCCCTGGATGACCAGGGTGCCTTCCAGATGGATATCACCAGCAGGTAGCAGGATGCGGTCTTCGCCTTTGGCACCGAAATCACAATCCGGGCTACTGAAAGTGGCCGCATTGGCCAACGCTTCTCGCAAGGTGCACAGGCCATCGTTGGTAATGGAGGGGTTATCATCGAGCAGGGAGTTCACTTCAATATCAGCTGCCAACACTGTGCCCGATAGCATAACGGCAAGGGCAACAAGCCCTGAACGCCACCGACGCAGCAGGCCACTAGCGATCAACGTCAAAAATGCCAGGACTGAAAAAGAACCGCCGCTGTTGCCACCTAGAATGCTCTTGGACTCTGTAAGACCACTGGCCGGTTGCGCCACCATATTGGCGATTTCACTCTGATCCAGACCAATATCGGTGCCACCGGCAAAGGCATGCCGGGAAACCACATAACGAATCTGGTCTACGCCGTGAAAACTGCTGTCAGGGGAATAACGAATACGAGGATAGCCTTGGTCATCAATTTCCACTGATGCCCGTCCACGCTCAGGGGCAACAATAATCGTCATGCAACGTTCGAGTACTTCTTGCTCAAGACAGGCACTATCAATGGCCGGGCAGGTGCCTTCATCAATAATGATCTGTTCCAGACGTCCACAATCCACCATGGTGTCATTTCTGTCGTTTTTCAGCACATCACCGAGTACTGTCCGGCCGCTAATCAGATCAATCTCATCCGGTTGCGCCAGTGCACGCAGAAATTCCACCGCGCCCACGTCACAACGTCCACCAGCACCACCCCGCGATTGACCGCGCATGTCTTCCTTGGCACATTGATCTACCGTTTCCGGGTTACCGCGATCGAACAGGCTGGGAGTCGCCTCCGGTATTGTCGTATCCAACCCGGCGGGTTCCGGGTTAGGGAGAAAGCCAGGAAAATTTCCGCCCAGCTCCTCGGCAGGAATCGGCATGCAGGCTCCGGAGCCGGTCCCCACGCAAGTGACACGACTCATCGTTGCCTCATTCCAGCCAAGCAGTACTTCAGCCGTTGCCCCGTTCGGGTCCAGTGTCACCGGCGTCCCTTCGGTCTGCTCCCGCGGCAAGGGGCATGTCGCATCGTCGGTAATGGTGTAAAGCAGGGTGGCATCGGCATCGTCAATTCCATCCAGCGCAGTACCCGCACAAGCGCCAGCGCTGTTACCCGCCAGCACCGTATTGAAGATAAAAGCGGTACTGAAAGCTTCAGGCGGATCTGCATTCGGGTCGGTCGGCACATCCAGCTGAGCTTCGTCAAGATGCAACGCCAAGCCTTCGTTGAAAACAATCGTCATATTCTGCAGCACAAGCTGGTGCTTTGGCGCTACCAACTGAATCACGCCACCACTATTGTTGGTGATAGTTCCATTCGTCAGATCAAAAAGAATCTGCTGGTCTTCATCTCCATCAAGATAGAACAGGCCACCATCAGACTCCGATTCATTACCTGCCATGTAAAAACGGTGACCGGTAATTTCCCCATCAAATTCGGCAGACGTTGCTATCACGGCACCGTTGCCGCTGGCCACATTGTCTTCGAACAGCGTGCTTTCCGGAAAGTCCAGATTGCTACCGTTCTCAAGGTATACCGCGCCACCGTTGACCGCTTGGCCTCCACGCAACTCGACATTCTCTGCTAAGCCGAGCCCACCCCGAGCCAGGATCAACCCACCATTTTGGTCTGCCGGATCGATTTCATGATTCGCCGAGCCTTCCTGCAGAACAAGATTACTCAGCGTCAGCGAACCTCGCTCCAGCAGGAACAGGCGGCTGTTGCCGCCCGCCGAGATGACCGGCTTTTCCTTGTCTTCCGCTTCTTCAAAGCTGTCCAGAAGCACATCAATTCTGATACTCGGCGAAATAGGAGTGTCATCGCCCTCATTAAGATCGACAGGCACTTTCACAACGATCTCTACTAGACAGTCATTTTGGGCTGTTATAGTACATTCGGGGTCCAGAACTTCTTTTGTCTGATCAATAAACTTGATTTTCCTGCCCCCCAAGGGAAGCTCCCCTTCGGTCAACAGGTACGTCTCACCTTCAAGCAAGCGAATGGTGTCATTACCAGTACCCGCCTCACAGGCCCCGACGCTGACTTGGTAACTGATCGCATAGATGGCTTCGCGCAGAGTGCACAAACCACCGCTGGATGCTGCTGTCACCTGGTAATAGCTATCTGCCGGAGTAAAATCGGGGGCATCATTTTCTGTATAAATGACACGATCTGCAGAAACGGCCACATCGTCCGTGGTCTCGATCTTGTAAACGGTTGCCTGGGAGGTGACGGCTGCGAGAATAAGGGCGCAGCCCGCAAGGGTTTGCCAAAGCGCAGTGTGGCGCATGTTGTGCTCCTGCAGGCTTTTTTGTGCCTGGCGTTATTGTTCTAATCTGGATCCAAAATCCGGCAATACTCAGATTGCCGGAAACGTAACCTGATGTAATGAATCATCAATATACCGGTTACTTGCGTAGCAAACTGTTGCTTCTTCGTTAAGCGACCCTTTTTACCACCCCAGCGCATCCTTGACAAAGGGAATAGTGACCGAGCGTTGTTGCGCGAGGGCCATACGGTCAAGGCGGTCCAGCAGCGCCATCAGCGCCCCAGGGCTGCGCTCGCTGCGCAACACGATATAGTGAGCTACATCCTGCTCAATCCGCAGCCCACGGGCCTTGGCTCGCTCTTGCAACACTTTTTGCATATCACCATCTTCCAAAGGGCCAAGCCTGTATACCGGCCCGGCGGCCAAGCGGGTGGCCAGATCCGGCAGCAACAGGCCGGCAGCGGCCGGAGAGGCATTTGCGGTCACCAGAAGGCGCCCGCCCTGCGCCATCAGACGGTTGTAAAGGTGAAACAGGGCTTCTTCCCAGGCCGGATCGCCGGCAAAGCGCTGACAATCATCCAGCGCCAACAGATCGAATTGTTCCATGGCCTCCAGCACCGCCGGCACCAGCGGCAGTAGCTCGCTGGCAGGCAACAGGCAAGCATCCATGCCCTGCTGCTGGGCCAGACGAACCGCCCCTTCCAGCAGGTGGCTCTTGCCCTGCTGTTCCCCGCCCCAGATAAAGGCCTGCCGGTCTGCACCCAGCACCACTTCACGGACACCGGCCAGCGCGGCCCCGTTGGGGCCGGAAAGGAAGTTGGAGAGGTTATTTCCCTCACGCAATTGCAGCGCCAGGGGCAGCTGTGCGCTCATGGATCAGGAACGCCAGCAGTAGCGCCACTGCGGCCCGGCGACCGACTCGTCCGGGCAGGGGCGCAATTGTCGGGAAAGCTCCAGCAGGCTACGTAGCTGGGAATCGCTGGCACCGAAATCCAGGCCGAAAGTCACGCCCTGATCAGTGGTCTGTACCAGCGAAACGGCCCGCATACCACTCAGCCCTGCCAGGAAAGCCTGGAGTTGATGCCAATCAGCGAGCGTTTCCACCTGCTCGACCTCCAACAAGGTGAGCCGCTCGGAAGCGCTGCTGGCCACCGCATAACGTTGGGCGAGCTGATCGGTCACCGCATCCACCAGCGTCGTCACCGCCTGCTCAGCGGAGGCACTTTTCTCACGGCCCTGGTCCAAGGTCTTCTTGCCCTGAAGCACACGCCAGCTCACCGTGGCCGGCGAGCCTTCATATAAGACGGCAGCGACAACAAGCTCATGGGGATAACGGTCGGAAGCGGACAGCAACTGATTATCGAAACGGCCGCGGACATCCGCTACGGTGACCGCATTGCGGTCTTGGCTGTCCCATTCGGGCACTACCAGGGAAAGCCCCCGACGCCGGGCTTCGCCAACCAGGTGGTCGCGCAGTTCATGCTCTCCCGCCACCATGTCTCCACGGCCGGCTCCCTGCTCTACCAACCAGATCAACACCTTAGGACGGGGAAAGCCCCATACCGGCGCCCCTGCTGCCGCCATGAAATCCATCAAGCCGCGAGTGTCATAGCGGACCATCAGTTGATCACCGTCGTAATCGTAGCGAGTGACCCAACGATCCAGCTGCGCCAGAGCCTGCTCTAATACCGGCTGCTCAAGCACCTGTTGTTTGCCACTCAGGCGCACCAGCATGTCCTTCAGCCCTTGCTGCAGAGCCTGCTGGCGCTGAGCCTCGCCACGGCTTTCCACCGTCAGCTCCACTGTATTCAGAGACTCTGCCTGAGCCACAAGGGCCAACCCCAACAACAATGCCACCATTCCAAGAAAACGCATGACCGCCCATTCCAACCTGAAAATTCAAGCGCGCTATTATCACTGATAACCCGCCGGGACGCGAGACGACTGAAAGCAGAGAGAGTGCAATCGCGCAAAGGTTTTCTACTGGCACCGCGTGAGGCGCGTCGCCAGCGGCAATTCTGCCGGTTTGGCTGGAAAGATAGCCCCCTCACCCTTAAAATACGCGCCTTCACCAATCCGGAGCCCCCCATGACCGATCAGAAACGGCCGCTGACTTACCGTGACGCCGGTGTCGATATCGACGCTGGCAACGAGCTGGTAAAACGTATCGCCCCCGTGGCCAAACGCACCCGCCGTCCCGAGGTGCTGGGCGGTCTGGGCGGTTTTGGCGCCCTCTGCGAGCTGCCCAGCCGCTACAAGAACCCGGTTCTGGTAGCCGGTACCGACGGGGTTGGCACCAAGCTGCGCCTGGCCATTGATACCGGTCGCCACGACAAGGTAGGCATCGATCTGGTGGCCATGTGTGTCAACGACCTGATCGTGGGTGGCGCCGAGCCCCTGTTCTTTCTCGACTATTACGCCACCGGCAAACTGGATGTGGACACCGCCACCAGCGTTGTCACTGGCATCGGTGAAGGCTGCGAAATGGCCGGTTGTGCCCTGATCGGTGGTGAAACCGCAGAAATGCCGGGAATGTACGAGGGCGAGGATTACGATCTGGCCGGCTTCTGTGTCGGCGTGGTGGAAAAAGATGGCGTGCTGGATGGCAGCAAGCTCCAGGCCGGCGACAAACTCATCGGCCTCGCGTCCTCCGGCCCCCACTCCAACGGCTATTCGCTGATTCGCCGCATCATGGCCCAGTCCGATATCAACATCGAGCTGGAAGGCCAGCCCCTGATGGAGCATCTGCTGGCACCCACCCGCATCTATGTCAAACCCCTGCTGAAACTTATCGAGCAGGTGCCCGTGCATGCCCTGGCACACATCACCGGCGGCGGCCTGCCGGAAAACCTGCCCCGGGTGATGCCGGACAACACCCGTGCAGTTATCGACACCCGTAGCTGGGAATTCCCCGCCGTATTCAAGTGGTTGCAGCAAGAAGGCCAGGTCCCGGCTTTCGAGATGTACCGCACCTTTAACTGTGGTGTCGGCATGGTCATCGCCGTCCCGGCGGATCAGGTGGATGCCACCCTGGCATTGATGGAAGCCGAAGGCGAAGTCGCCTTCCTGATGGGTGAAATCCAGGCCGGCGAAGGGGAACCGGGAGTGGTGCTGGAAGGCCTGGCAGAGTGACGCACCGCCTTGCTGTTCTGATCAGCGGCTCAGGTACCAATCTGCAGGCCATCATGGCGGCCATTGATAGTGGCCGCCTGGATGCACAAATCGCAGTGGTACTGTCCAACCGTGCCGATGCCGGTGGCCTGAGCCGTGCCCAGCATGCCGGCATTGCCACCGAAGTACTGGATCATCGCCAGTACGACAGCCGGGAAGCATTCGACCAGGCAATGATCACCACCCTGGACCGTTACCAGCCCGGCACGGTGGTCCTGGCCGGTTTCATGCGCATTCTCTCTGCGCTGTTTGTCCGCCACTATGCCGGCCAGCTGATCAACATCCATCCCTCTCTATTGCCCAAGTACCGAGGGCTCCATACCCATGCCCGCGCTCTGGAAGCCGGCGATCAACAGCATGGCTGCTCCATCCATTTCGTCACCGAAGAACTGGATGGCGGCCCGCTGATCGCCCAGGCCCCGCTGGACGTCCTTGCGAACGATACCGTTGATTCCTTGTCCAAACGCGTACAACAACGCGAACACCTGCTTTATCCTCTGGTGTTGCAATGGCGTGCTGAACAGCGCCTGGAACTGAATCAAAACGGAGTCATGCTGGATGCCAAACCTCTCCCCGAACAGGGGTTTCAACTGGTCTAGCAGTCTGTTGCTGACATTGGCCCTGGTGGCTCCGGCCAGCCATGCTGCGTCACCGGTTGCGCCTTTTTCTCTGGATTACAGTCTGAAGAGTGAAGGCATTCCTTTCACCGTTACGGCCACACGTACCCTGAAACCCATGCAGGACGGCCTGTGGAAAATGGAAGTGCAGGCCAAAAACTGGCTGGGCGAAATCCGCGAAACCACCCTGTTCGACTGGCAACAATGTATTCCCGAAAGCACGTTCTATGGCTACTACCGTCGTGGCCTGGGGCGGGTCAAGGAAGCCAAACTACATCTGGACCGGGAGGCCGGGGTCGCCGCCAGTGAACGCACGGATAAACCCACGCGCAACTACCCGATCACAGATCAAGCCACGGACGAACTCTCCGTCTCTCTGGCCCTGCAATGCTCTCTTCAGGCAGGCCAGCGTGACATCAAACTGCAGGTTGCCGATGAGCGCTCCATGGAAGCACACCGCTACCGTGTAGTCGGCGAGGAACATCTGAATATTGACGGCAAGCAGGTAGAGACAGTAAAAGTACAGCGCCAGCGCGGCACCAACAGCAAACGGCAGACCTACATGTGGTTTGCACCGCAGCATGATTATCTGCTCGTCCAACTGCTGCAGGAAAACAGTGATGGCGACCACGTGATGAAGCTGCAATCTATCGAGGGAGACTAACGGTGCGACGGATTATTCTTGCCTTACTGGTAGCCGCCAGCAGCGTAGCCGGTGCCGAACCACTGGCTCCTTTTGCGGCCGAATTCCGCATTTATGTGAACAAGCTGCCCACCCCGGTCAAGGCCGACCTGGTACTGGAACCGGCTGAAGGCAAAGACTATTACCGCATGCTGTTGAAGGCCAAATCCTTTCTGCTTACCAACACCGAAGAGAGTTATTTCCACTGGCGCGACTGTCAGCCCCGCACCAACCAGTATGTCCATGAATTCAAGGGCTTCGGCCAACACCGCTACCACCATATGGATTTCCAGTGGAACCCACCCATGGTCCACAACGAATCCGAGGACGATCAGGAAAGCCTGGAAATTCCGGAAAACACCCTGGACGAGCTAACCATTCTGCTGCGCGGGCGTTGTGTGTTTGCTACCGGTGACAAGGCCTACAAAGTCACCAGTGTCTACGGTGACAAGCTGCGCACCCATCATTTCGAGATCATCGACCGGGAAGTGATCGATACGCCCATGGGCGAAATCGACACCCTGCTGGTGGAAAAAAAGCGCGAAGGGGACAGCAAGGAGAAACGTCGCACCCTGTTCTGGGTGGCGCCAAGCCTGGACTACATGGTGGTCAAGGCCAGGCACATTGAAAGCACCCTGCTCAAGGCAGAATTGATCATGATTGATTACGACGGCCCGGATCTGCCGCCGTCGTCCTAGCAGCCCGCCCCCCCTCTGTAGGAGCGTCGCTGGCGGCGCGATAGTCCAACGCCTGAAAAGACGGATTTACCACAGAGGGCACAGATATCACTGAAGGAAAGAAAGGGTTTGCTCTGTGCTCTCTGTGGTGAATTTTTTTTGACCGACCCTGCTATCGACACGCCTACGACAAGGTGAGAAGCTGGCTTCAGGCCCGTGGCAGGGTGACACCGCGCTGGCCCTGGTATTTCCCGCCCCGATCCATATAAGACGTTTCACACACCTCATCGGACTCGAAGAACAACATCTGCGCCACACCTTCGTGGGCATAAATTTTTGCCGGCAGCGTAGTGGTGTTGGAAAACTCCAGGGTCACATGGCCCTCCCACTCCGGCTCCAGCGGCGTCACATTGACGATAATGCCGCAGCGGGCGTAGGTGGACTTGCCCAGACAGATGGTCAGCACATTACGGGGAATGCGGAAGTATTCCACAGTTCGTGCGAGCGCAAAGGAATTAGGCGGAATAATGCAGTAGTCGCCTTTGATGTCCACGAAGCTGCGCTCATCGAAAGCCTTCGGGTCTACCGTAGCGGAATGAATATTGGTGAACACCTTGAATTCATCCGCACAGCGCACATCGTACCCGTAGCTGGACACACCATAGGAAATCATTTTTTCGCCATTTTCATCCGCGCGGATCTGTCCGCTCTGAAAGGGCTCAATCATGCCCTTCTCGGCGGCCATGCGGGTAATCCAGCGATCCGATTTAATCGTCATTGTTGCGCCTCAAAATTCCGGGGTGGTTGGCGTTCAAGCAGATAATGGTATAGACGCCGAACGCCGGGCGCCAGATGTGGGGCGCCGCTAATTCGGCCCCGACATGTGGCGTTTGTTCAATGCTGCGTCACCTTGGGAAACGCCCGCTTGCCGCCTTCCGTCAGTGACAGTCTCGCTGCCAGCCGACGGGCAGCCTGGCGGTACAGGCCTGCCTCCTCGCTGTCCGGGCAGGCCGCCACCATCGGTTCACCGCTGTCTGCCTGTTCGCGGATACGCAAGGACAGCGGCAGGGCCGCCAGCACTTCGGTGTGATACTCACTGGCCATCTTTTCTCCACCGCCCTGGCCAAACACATGCTCATGATGGCCACACTGGCTGCAGATATGCACCGCCATGTTCTCAACGATGCCCAGCACGCGGATATCCACCTTGCGGAACATCTCCACGCCCTTGATGGCGTCCAGCAGGGCAATGTCCTGGGGCGTGGTAATCACCACCGCGCCGGCCACCGGAATTTTCTGGGCCAGAGTCAACTGGATATCACCGGTACCTGGCGGCAAATCCACCAGCAGATAATCCAGATGATGCCAACGGGTCTGCTCCATCATTTGCACCAGAGCACCACTGGCTTTCGGGCCACGCCAGACCACCGGGGTCTGCTTGGTGGTCAGATAGCCCATGGACATGGTCTGCAAACCATAGGCATCCACCGGCACAAAGTACTTACCTTCGAGTACCTCCGGGCGGGTACCGTCTGGCAACCCCAGCATCAGCGGCTGACTAGGGCCGAATACGTCCGCATCAAGCAGCCCCACCCGGGCGCCTTCCGCCTGTAAGGCCAATGCCAGATTCACTGCCGTGGTGGACTTGCCAACGCCCCCCTTGCCAGAAGCGATGGCAATCACATTGGCCACCTGGTCCATGGCCGGCAAGCTGCTCTGAGCGCGATGCGGAATAATCTTCGCCGTCAGATCCAGGGCCAGCTCACGCCCTCCCAGCACCTCGCTCACATGCTCCCGGATCTGGGTCATTAGGTGCTCACGGATACCGTCAATCGGAAAACCAAGAACGATTCGGGCGTGGACGGTGCTGTCATCCACAGTCAGTGATTCAATGGCATCCACGGACGTCAGGCTGACACCCAGATCGTCGGGAATAAAACCGCCCAGTTGCTGTCGAATGCGTTGCTCGGCTGAACTCATAATGGCCTCCGTTTCGAGAGGTGCGATGATAGGGGCTAAGCCGTTAACAACCAAGCCACCTTCGCGGAAGTTATTCGTTGCACAAACGCGAACCATGGGGTGGTTATCCCGCTGTAAATGCGCAAAATAGAGTGCCGATTGCACGGCAGTACAAGGAGAGTCCATGAAACGCATCACCGCCGCATCCCTAATCGCCCTGGGAGCATTGAGCCTGACAGCCTGCAACGATGCCCCCCATCTTATCAATCACGGACCTGACAGCATCACCGTGTCCGGCAGTGGCGACATCTCAGCGCAACCGGATATTTTCCGCGTGGTAGCGACTGCCAGCGAACAGGGCGACGACATTGCCGCCATGAAATCCCGCGTCGACGACACCGTAGCCGATATGCTCGACCTGGCGGACGACCTGGATATTGAGGAAAAACAGGTGCGCGCCAGCGATCTGCGCGTTCAGCCGCAATGGCAATACCAGCCGGAGCGTAAACTGATCGGCCATCAGGTAAGCCGTGACGTCACCTTCCGGGCCAATGGCCTGGACACCTATACCCAGCTGCTCGACGGCCTGGCCAAGCAAGGTTTGCGGGATATTCGCCCGGCCGGCATCGAAGTCAGCAACGCCGACGAGCTGGCCAATCAGGCTCTGGAGAAAGCGGTGGCAGATGCCCGCCAGCGGGCCAGCATCATCGCCGAGGCCGCTGACCGGGAGCTTGGCAAGGCTATCCAGATCCAGGCCCAGGATTTCCAGCCCCCGCAACCGGTAATGATGATGGCACGGAGCGAGAAAAGCGGTAACGCCGACAGCTACCGGCCCGGCGAAACCGATATCACCGCCCGGGTCCAGATCACCTTCGAACTGGACTAGGGCCTGCTCCCACTAATTCCGAGGCCCCTGTTGCGGCCCAAAATGCGCCAATCTAGGCGCGAGGAGAGATGTTTGGTGTCTCCAAATGAACGACGAGCAACAACGAGTGGCGCATTTTGGGCCTCAACCCGAAGGGCTGGGCCCTTTTTCCGTCCAGCAGCCCCAACCGTTACTTATGTAGAACAACTACACCGCGCACCGGTTGGAACTACTGGACAAAAAAATGACTCCAGCAGGGGCCACGGAATTAGTGGGAGCAGGCCCTAATGGATCGCCTCGGTCAGATCTGCAGCGCCGCGCTGCAGCAGTATCTTGCCCACGGTGAAGCCCGGGGGCTGGATATCGCTGCGGCGCTGGATACCGCAGCGCTGGATGCGGAACGGGTCCGCCAGCCGGACGCTCGCATTCCCGGTGTCAGCTTCCAGACGCTGCTGCACACTCTGATTGATCACTCCCGCGACCCGCTCTTCGGCCTGCACACCTCCGAGTTTGTCCAGCCGGGCTCCTATAATGTGATGGGTTACATCGCCATGAGTGCCGGCACTCTCCAGGAAGCCCTGTCCAAGGTCAGCCTCTATGAAAAGCTGGTGGGCGATATGGGCACCACCGACACCCGCATTGACGACAACCAGGCCGCCATTCGCTGGGACTGTCGCTACAGACAACAACCCGCTCGCCAACACCTGATAGACAATGTGCTGGGCTCCTGGATCCGCTACGCCCGCTGGCTGACCGGCAATGACCAACTGGCCCCCGCCGAAGTCTGGCTGGAACATCCCCGACCCAGCCCCGCACTGGTGGAGGAATACCAGCGGGTGTTCCTCTGCGAGGTGCGGTTCGCGCAACCCTGCTCTGCCCTGATCGGTCCGCCGGACCTGCTGGAACAACCGATTCGCCAGCCGGACCCGCTATTGCTGTCGACCCTGGAAGCCCACGCCATTCAACAGCTTCACCAGCTGGGCGTGGAAACCAGCCTGGCCCAGCGGGTAAAACAGTGCATTCAGGATGCCATTGGCCATTCCCTGCCGCGCAAGGAAACCATCGCCGAACGGCTGGGTATGAACGTGCGCACCCTGCACCGTCGGCTCGCCGATGAAGGCCACAGCTGGCAGAAACTGCTGGACCAGGTGCGACTGCATCAGGCCCGGCAATTACTCTGCCAGAGCCCGGCCCCCCAGGCAGAAATCGCCGAAGCCCTGGGCTACTCGGATATTCGGTCATTTCAACGCAGCTTCAAGCGACATACGGGGATGACCCCTGGCCAGTTTCGCACCCAACAAAAGCCGGATTTGTAGGAAATCACTTACACGCTTTGTCGGCTTTCTCTTATGCGCATTTACTTATAGCCCCGTTCAGTGTCTACCTCACCGCCGCTGGTCGTTATCGCTTTGCCCATACCGCCAGCGGTTGACTACAACAGTTCCCAAGGGATCACGAAGTTCCCTCAAACCACCGGCTATGCCGGTTTCGGGAACCGTTACAGGGACGCACCATGAACCGAAAAATTTCCGTCAGCGGCCTCACCCATGACTCAGCCAGCGCCTTTGTCTCCATGATGGGCATCATCAATGGCCACTGCAGTGTCATCTGGGAGAATGCCGACCCGGGTCAGGCCGACGTACTGCTGGTGACCGCCAAAGATAGCCCTCGCGCCACCTCCAGCAAGAGTGACAAACCCTGCATCCTGGTTTATCCCAGCTCCCAGGACCGGCCCGACGCTCCCTTTACCCTGTCCCATCCATTCCGGGCCATGAATATGATCCGGGTATTGGAAGATGTGGCACGGGCGCTGCCCGGCTAACTGCCCCACCCCATCAGCTTGCGCTGATCGCCTGTTAGGCAATTCTGCCCATATAAACGCGGCCTTTTCTTTTCGGCCGCGTTCTTTTTGTCCTACAAAGCCTTAATTCTCCCCATGGGTCATGGCTATACTGACATCAGCTAATGACAACAATGAGCGGAGACCTGCATGAAAGGCACTCTCAAACAACTGGATCGGGCCATCGAGCACGCTGAAACCTACGAAGAGTGGTACGAAGCCAGCCGCGAACACGACCGTCTTTCCGGTGCGGACGAATGGAAAGAAATTGATCGCTCCCCCCATTATGACTACGAGCTGATCCGCAATCGCCTGTGGCAGATTCGCCAGGCCCGTGAACGCAATGACGTCAACAAGCTGGTGTTTCACCTGCACGAAGGCCTGCATGGCAATCTGGGCAACATTTCCAACCCGCGCCTCTATCAACAAACTCGCGTGGGCACCAAACGCCTGATCGAGAATTATCTCGAAGAAGTCACCATCGCCCTGAACTACCTGTGCGACACCAATTTCAAGGAGTTCGGGCTCAAGGAGAAACTGGATTTCTTCGAAACCACCGGCCAGGCCTTCGGCCAGAGCTGTCTGATGCTCTCCGGTGGCGCCGCTCTGGGTCTGTTTCATATCGGTGTGGCCCGCTGCCTGTGGGAACAGGGGTTGCTACCTTCGGTGATCTCCGGCTCCAGTGCCGGCAGCATCATTGCCTCCGTTGTGGGCACCCACAACGATGAAGAACTGAAACTCAAACTGGAACCGGAAAACATCTACCTGGAAGCCTTCAAGGTGCTGGGCTGGAAGGGCATCATCCGTGGCACCCCGGTGCTGGATGGCGACCACCTGGAAGCCTGCCTGGAAGAAAACATCCTCGACATGACCTTCGAGGAGGCCTACCGGCACACCGGCCGCGAAATCAACATTACCGTCAGCCCTTACGACCGTAATCAGCATGCCCGTCTGCTCAACTGGCGCACCTCGCCCAATGTGCTGATCCGCAAGGCATCACTGGCTTCCTGCGCGATTCCCGGCATCTATCCACCGGTTTCCCTGTGGGCCAAGAATATTGATGGCGAGCGGGTGCCCTACATTCCTGGTCGCAAGTTCGTGGATGGCTCCATCGTCGACGACCTGCCGATCCGCCGCCTGTCCCGACTCTATGGCGTCAACCATTCCATCGTCAGCCAGACCAACCCCCATGTGGTGCCATTCCTGTCGCGTAACGAAAATACCGACAGCTCAATGAGCACCCTGGCGGACTGGGGGCTGAAAAATGTCTCCATGAATCTGCGCTACGCCCTGCAACTGATTCAGCGCAGGGTGGAATCGAACGACGTGGGGCTGATGTTCGACAAGGCCAAGAGCATGGTCACCCAGAAGTATATCGGCGATATCAACATGATCCCGCCACGCCAGCCCATGAATGCCTTCAAAGTGCTTAATAACCCCACCTTGCAGGATGTTCGCAACTACATCCGCAAAGGGGAAAAGGCGACCTGGCCCAAGCTCGGCATGGTGGCCAACACCACCGCCATCAGCCGCACCTTCCGCGACTGTCGCGCCCGCCTGGACCGTATCGAGGAACGCATGCTCGAACAGGTACCGATGACCGCCGTCTGAGCCCTACCCTCTGCCCCGTGGCTCATCGAGCCCGGGGCAGATCGGCCCAGCGGGTGGTATAGGCCGGCGATAAATGGGCTCGGCGCATGGCCCAAACACACCGTTCATTCTGGTTCATTCCCCGACCCGCCAGCCATACCTTGCCCTTGCCGCTGCTGTTGATGGTATCCATCACCTGCATTAACGCCTTCCCTTTCTCCGCGTTTTCGTCTTCCCGAAACAGGGTGACCTGCTCACGCCCCGCCGGGCCCAGGTCCGTCAGCATGACGCCCGCCTTGCCATAGCGATAACCGGCCTGCCAGAGGGCCGTTACCATCTCCACCGCATGGTGCACCATCACCCGGGTATCTACCGTGGCTGGCGACAGACTTGTTCGGCCAGAATCGGGGAATAACTGCTGCGGCTTGCCCATCGGCGCTGTGCGGAGATAAACGCTGATGGCACCGGCACTGAGCCCTTCTGCCCGCATGCTTTCCGCCGCCCGGGCGGTGAAATCACTGACCGCCTGCCGCACCGCTGCCAGCGATGCCACCGGCTCACCGAAAGAGCGGGAATGGATAATCTGCTGACGGGGTTCCTGCCGGGCTTCCAGGGGCAGACAACTCTCGCCGTTCAACTCCCGTACTACCCGCTCCTGAACCACCGAGAACCGCTTGCGGATCAGACGATAGTCGGCACGGGCCAGATCCAGAGCCGTCTCGATCTCCATATTATTCAAACGCTGCCCGAGGCGCCGACCGATACCCCAGACCGCCGAGACCGGTGTACGTGCCAGCAGGCGCTCACGCCACCGCGGATCTGTCAGCACCAGCACGCCCCCAGTCTGCGGGTACGTCTTGGCGGCATGGTTGGCCAGCTTGGCCAGGGTCTTGGTGGGTGCCACTCCCACACACACCGGCACACCCACCCACTTGCCTACCCGTTCGCGGAGGGCCAACCCCAGCGGCTGAAGCTCCTCAGGTTGCATCAGGGACAGATCCAGAAAGGCCTCATCAATGGAGTACACCTCCACCGCCGGCACCAGGGTAGCCAGTGACGCCATCACCCGCCGGGAGAGATCCCCGTAGAGCACATAGTTGGAGGAGAACACCGCGACCCGGTGCTTGCGAATCAGATCCCGAGCCTCGAACAATGGCATGCCGGTTCTCACCCCCAGCGCCTTGGCCTCGGCAGAACCAGCCACGATGCAGCCGTCATTATTGGATAGCACCACCACCGGCCGCCCTGCCAGATCCGGCCGGAAAACGCGCTCACAGGAGGCATAGAAACTGTTGCAATCGACCAGGGCAAACATGGCACTCACCGCCGGGGCCGGGCCACCGGCCGGTGTGCATGAAGGGAAAATGTCACCACACCAAACAACTCCCACTCCTGATCCGCCAGCGGTATCGCTGCATAGCGGGGGTTACGTGGCATCAGCATGGGCTGTGGCCGCAGCCGCAACTCCTTCACGGTGAACTCCCCATTCAGCGACGCCACCACCACATCACCGTGAGATGGCTCCAGGGAGCGGTCCACCACCAGAATATCGTCCGGGAAAATCCCCGCTTCCCGCATGGAGTCCCCCTCTACCCGAAGCAGAAAGGTGGCCTCCTGCTGGCCAATGCATAGCTGGTTCAGATCCAGCGGCGCCTCCATATAGCCCTGGGCCGGGGACGGAAAACCGGCAGCAACACGTTCGGAGAAAAAAGGCAGCGCAGTCATGGGACACCACAGGAAAGATAACGATGGGGCCATGCTATCAAATACTGTCTTTATGTACAGTTAAATGACATTTCCACACCATCGATACCGGCACTGACAGAACACACAGCAAGGTAACAAAACGCAAAGAAAGGCATATCCAAACGCCGCCATGGCTGCCTTAGGGTTGGACTAACAATGCCGTCATCAGGGTGTAGTCATGATGCTTGAAGGTAACCCGGGCTGGATGTCCGACTTTCTGGAAGAAATGGGGCTGCCGGCCAGCGCCGCGTTTCAGGGATATGTGCTCTATCATCGGGAAAGTGACAGCTTTGTCGCCGATGCACCCGACCCGTCCTTTCCCCATTATGTGAAGCCTTGTGCCTGGGCTCACCGCTACCCTTACATCATGCTGGCACGGGACGCTGCCATGGACATG
Organism: Alcanivorax sp. UBA3183; assembly: GCF_002364155.1. Lineage (NCBI taxonomy): Bacteria > Pseudomonadati > Pseudomonadota > Gammaproteobacteria > Oceanospirillales > Alcanivoracaceae > Alcanivorax > Alcanivorax sp. UBA3183. The sequence goes on along the minus strand of NZ_DEXN01000038.1, from coordinate 45,745 downwards.
GAGGATGGCATGCAGGTGCAGGTGCTGTTCCGGCTGGGCGGACAGTTTCTTGCCTACCCGATCTGAAAACGCCGGATCCGGAAAAACAAAAAGCCACCCGATGGGTGGCTTTTTTTGATATGGAGCGGGTGAAGAGAATCGAACTCTCGTATGCAGCTTGGGAAGCTGCCGTTCTACCATTGAACTACACCCGCTTGAACAACCGGCAATATAGTCAAAAGGATGCGCCTTGGCCAGCGCTGATGTGAGCAGATACGCCATCATGACGGGTTTGAGGTTACACTGCGGGACAGATCAGAATGACAAAGAGGAGCGTGGCCATGCCAATGGCATTTGTGAGTGGGGCCCGGGGGTTTCTCGGTGGACACATCGTCGACCAGCTGCTGGAAAAAGGCTGGGACGTCACTGCGGTTATACGGCCACGCAGCGATGCCGCGGCGCTTCAGGCCAAAGGCGTTCAGGTCGTACAGGCTCCGCTGGATAATGCCACCGAACTGGCACTGGTGATGCCGGCAGCGCCGGATGCCGTCTTTCACGTGGCCGGCAATACCAGCCTGTGGCGGCGTGGCAACGCGCAACAGTACAGAGATAACGTACTGGGCACCCGGGCCATGGTCAGCGCGGCACTGAAAAACGTGGCGGGCCGATTTGTCCATACCTCCTCAATCTCCGCCTGGGGCATTCAGGACACCCCCATCAACGAACAGACGCCCTCCAATGCAGCTAACGACTGGATCGGCTACAACCGCAGCAAGTACCTCGCCGAGCAGGAAATAGAGAACGGTATCCGGCAGGGTCTGGACGCGGTGATCCTCAATCCCTGCGGCATTATCGGCGCCGGTGACACCCATAACTGGTCGCAGATGATCAAATTGATCCAGGACGGCAAGCTGCCAGGGGTGCCACCGGGCGGGGGCAACTTCTGTGCCGTTGAAGAGGTGGCCAAAGCACACCTGGCGGCGTTGGAAAGCGGCCAATGCGGCGAGCGCTATATCCTGGCCGGGGTGGAAGCCAGCTTTCTGGAACTGGTACAGACCATTGCCGGACAGCTCGGTAAAAAAGCCCCGTCGCGAACCGTGCCCCCGGCGGTATTGAAACTGGCCGGACAGCTATACCCCATCGGCAGCCTGTTTACCGGTAATGAGCCTCGGCTGACACCGGAAAAAGTGGCGCTGGTCACCAGCCGGGTACATGCCGACGGCAGTAAAGCCGTCCAGGAATTAGGCTTTAACGATCAGGTGCCACTGGCCACCATGATCGCAAACTGTATTCGCTGGATGGTGCAGGAACAACGCCTGTAAGAACGAAGTGGGTGGTTCGCCATGCACAAGCATGGCGCCTGCAGAAAACCGTTACCGGGAAAAGACATCTGCCCGGCAATGCCCTTTTCCTGATTTAGACCACCGCCCGGTATACCCGAAAACGCGTGGTTTCCCCTGCCACCTGCACATGGGAAAAAGCATCGTCCAGCCACTGGGCATAAGGCAGCTCGCGGTTCGCCACCAACCACATTACCCCTTCCTTGTTCAGATAGGCTGGCGCCTCGGCGATCAATCGGCGGGTGATATCGGTGGTACGCTGGCGCCGGTCATGGAACGGCGGGTTGGTCACGATCATGTCCACCCGGCCGGCCAGTGGGGAAAACAGATCGCCGCCAGTCACGCGGCCCTGCAAGCTGTTGCGAGCCAGGCTCGCAGTTGTCGCAGCGACCGCACAGGCACTCACGTCCACCGCCTGCACCTTCCACCCCTGGCTGGCCAGGCTGGCACTGATCACACCAGCACCGCAGCCCATGTCGATCATGCTTCCCCGTCTGGGCAAGCGGTGTTCTGCCATCAGATCCAGCAACAACCGGGTGCCCTCATCCAGACGGCCATGGCTGAATACGCCCGGGTAGCTGACGATTTCCAGCTCACCCACCGGAATCACCTCTCCCCAGGCCGCCAGGGTCTGCGTTTCTCCCGGCTGTAGCTGCCCGCTATACAGCTTGCAATGGCGGGCACTATCCACCAGTACCGCATCATCCACATGTGCCTGCAGATGTTTCAGTGCCCCGCGGATGCCGCCCTTCGCCGGCCCGATCAACCACAACTCCACCGGCTGACTGATTTCGCCAGCCAGCCAGTTGAGCAAAAACCGCAAGCGGTCGATGGATTTGGGCAGAGGCAACACCAGCAGGTCCACCTCGGGTGGCACCGTCGGTGCCGGCGCCCATTGCTGGGCGCCCACGGTGAAATCATCCGCATGCAACTGCAGCTGGGCATCCACATCCAGGCTTTTCAACGCCGGGTCGTTGGCATCGATCACCAGCACCTGACGGCCCGACAGAGCGCCAGCCTGGCGCAGTAGCAATTGTGTCGTGTTTTCCATAGCAGCAAGCCCGAACCGGCGGAGTAAAGTGCGCCGCAGTATAGAGCAGCAGGCGTTTTCATGTCAGGCATAACGCACTCTCAGACTTTTGTACCAGCCTGCAAGTTTTACACATTCCGCACGCCAAAGAGTCTGCCGCACCGGTAGAATTGGAACGTTGACCCGACGATGTGGAGGCTCAAATGGTTAGCGCTGCACCCTGCATTCGCGCTGTAACCTATTTTCGCGCTGTGGCACTGTTTAGCTGTTGCCTGTTTTCTTCGTTGGTAGCCGCCGCTACGGATAGCGGCGTCTTCCGCCAGGCACTGGACGCAGCACGCAATGATGACTGGAATACTCTGACCCGACTGGAAAAACAGCTGGGCGATGATCACCCCCTGCAAGCCTATCTGGATTTTCATCGGCTGCGCGCGGCCCTGCCCGACCTGGCACCGGAAAAGATAAACGACTACGCCCGGCGTTACCCCGATTCCCCGCTGCCAAACGACATTCGCCAGCTGGCCAACGTGGCTTATGGCAAGGTGGAAAAATGGGACGCCCTGCTGGCCGTCAACAGCAACGAGCCTTCAGCCACCGCGCGTCAGTGTTATTACTACCAGGCCAAATTGGCCAACGGTGACGATAGTGCCCTGCAAGCCGCTGCCGACATCTGGGCCAGCGGCCAGTCACGCCCAAATCAGTGTGATCCCCTGTTTGATCAGGCCCAGGCAGGCGGCGTCATTGATGATGCGGCAATCTGGGAAAGACAGCTGCTGGCCTTCAAGGCCAACAGCCATGGCCTGGTTCGTTACCTGGCCAGAAAACTCGAGGATACGGATTACGACACCGCCAGTGACTGGCTGGAAACCCTTTATCGGCATCCCGACAAGGTGGACAACCTGCCCACCAACATCAAACCGGAACAGCGTCAGCAACTGCTGGCCGCCGCTATACATCGCTGGGCCTACAAGGACACCGTTAAGGCACGGCAATGGTTCGATGACCACAGTCGCCGTCAAGGCCTTCGCGATGACGCCATGCGGGAAGACGCCGGCCGGCGCATCGCCTGGTATTCCACCATTCGAGGTATTGAAGAAAACCGCCAATGGCTGGACAACTGGCTGACGGTCAACCCGGATGCGGAGCTGCTGGACCAACGTGCCCGCCGCACCATCATCGAACAGGACTGGGACAGCGCGGAACTGTGGATTACCCGTTTACCTGATAGCGAACAGCAGGATTCGCGCTGGCTCTACTGGCGCGCCCGGGCACTGGAAGAACTGAACCAGCCTGACCAGGCCCGTGCCCTCTACCGGCAAGCCTCCAGACACAGAAACTTCTTTGCCTTTATGGCCGCCGACCGCCTGGGCGAGCCCTACCATTTCTCCAATGCCCAGGTGCAACCGTCCGCGGATTTCACTCCCCCTCAGGCTATCGCCCGTGTACGCCTGCTGCGCGAGCTGAACGAGGATTACGCGGCCCGTCAGGAATGGCTGTGGCTGATGTGGCACAACGATGATGCCAACGTCCGCCAGCTTGCCCAGCATGCGCTGGAGCAACACTGGTACGATCTGGCGGTACAGGCATCTATCCAGGCCAAGGCCTGGGATGTTCTCGCCTGGCGTTTCCCGCCTGCCTATCAGCGCGAGTTTGAACAGCAAGCGCAAAGGCATGATCTGGACCCCTGGTTGGCCATGGCCGTGGCTCGGCGGGAAAGTGCCTTCAATCCCCAGGCCCGTTCACCTGTCGGCGCCATGGGGCTGATGCAACTGATGCCGGGCACCGCCCGTAAGGTTGCCAAAGATGCCAACCTGGGCCGCCCCACCACCAACACCCTGCAAAACGCTGACTTGAATATCCAGCTCGGCAGCCGCTATCTGGCGGAGCTGCTGGACGAGTTCAAAGGCAACCGAGTACTGGCTCTGGCGGCCTATAACGCCGGTCCGCATCGGGTGAACAACTGGTTGAGGGAAGAGGACGAGGCGGTGCCCGCCGATGTCTGGATTGAATCCATTCCCTTCCGGGAAACCCGGGATTATGTCCAGGCCGTGCTCACCTATCGGGCCCTGTTTGTTGGGCTACACGACAACCAGGCACGCACCTCACAACTGCTCACCGAAAAGGAAAGCCAGGATCTGTATTCGGTATCGATGCTGGATTGAAAGGATATGAGCTTCTAGCTACGAGCTACTAGCTTCCAGTAAAAGAACCTGTTTTTAGGTTTTTACGCGCAGCTCGTAGCTAGTAGCTGGTTTCTTCTCAATCCAGCTGGCGGATGTGGTAATCCAGCCGGGCGCGAGCATCGCGGGTGCTGAGGGACTTGGTGGCTTCTACCCTTCTGCGCAGATGAATACTGCGGGCCGGTTCCCGGGTAAAAGCGATAATCGCATTGTGGCAGTCACTGCATGACAGCCGGAAACGGCTGGCATAGCCAGCCATGGCTTCATCCGTGGCAGCGGGACTTTCCCGGTATTCCTTCCAGTCACCAAAGTTCATCACCAGGGTACCGCTGGCCGACAGATTGTCCGCCAGGCATTGCAGCCACGCCTTGTCCGCCGGCACAGCCCGGCTGACTTGCTGATTGCTGGGCGCAAACAGGTCTTCGATGATCAGGTCGAACGGTTCCCCCTGATACGCCTGCAGCCATGCCTGGGCATCGCCCTCATAGGTCTCCACGCCGAAAGCGTCCATGCCAAACACTTCACGGGCCACCTGCAAGTGGGCAGCGTCCAGCTCCACGGCAACCAGCGTTTCAGGATTCAGTAACTGGCGAATGGGCGGGATCAACGACCCGCCCCCCAGGCCCAGCACCAGCACCCGTCGGAACCGGGAGGGCTCGTGCAGCAGGGCCGGCAACCAGAGCAGATCCCAGACACTGCCGGTGAGCAGGCGTTTGGGGTGAAACTCGGAGTGTTGTACGCCATTGGCATAAAGCCGCAGGGTTCGACCGGCACGGCGCACTTCGTAATGCACCCCCTGCAGCTCGGTTTTCCAGATTAGCGCCACACTTATTTTTCCAGGGTCAGAGTCAGGCCAGCTACTTTGCCATCGACATTGGTTTCGTTCAGGAAAATCCGGCTCTGTTCAATACCCAGTGTCTGCACCAGCATCGCCTTGGCATTTTCCCCTCGCAGGCGTGCCAGTTCTGTGAGCTGAGCCCGGTCCAGGGCCTTGGTATCGGTTGCCAGCATGGTCTCCCAGGCGGCTTTGGCCAGTACCGTTTCACGTTGCTCGTCATCCTCGGGAAGCGCGTTGCCTACCAGACTTTCCACATCCCGATCGGTGCTGGATTCATAGCGACGAATCAATTTTCGGCGCCATTTCTTTTCCTGCAAGGCATCATCAATACCCTGCCAGTCCTCGTCTGCCACCTCGCGGCCGATGGCCTGCGCAGCCAGGGCGGTGCGATCCTCAGCGTTGGTGGTACCGATCAGCCCCACACGCAATTCCGGGCGCTCATTGAGCACCTTGGCCAGCGCCTCCAGGGAAGAAGCCGTGTCCTGACCAGTTGCTGCCAGCCCCGGCTCAAAAGCAATACTCTCCAGGTTCTTGCCGCCCGCCAGCGCCGACAGCACAGAGAACGGTGCCGTCGCCGCCTTCACCACAACGTTGCTCAACACCTTGAGCACCATGCCTCCAACGCTAAAGCTCGGATCATTCAGATCCCCGTCCATGCTGACCGGCAGGGTGATCTTCCCCGAACGGTTACGCAGCACCGACAACCCCAGTTTCACAGGCGCGTTCACCGCCGTATCACTGGACACTTTTTCTCCCAGGTAGAATTCATCGGCAAGAATATTCGTGTTGCTGCTAAGCCGGTTGTTGTCGATGGACACGCCCGAGTTCACGCCGAGTTGGCCCTTCTCCACCTTGTAACCCAGATATTGCCCCGTATAGGGGGTCAGGCCAGTCATTTCGTAATTCTTCAGGGAAATGTTCAAGTCAGTGAACAGAGGCTCCGCCGTCAGCGCGCCCTTGATGCTGAACGGCGCATAACGATCCACCTGGGCGTTCAGATCCATGGTGGCCTTTCTGCCCGGGCGGGTATCCAGATTGCGCAGGTTCCCTGAAAGCTCATAAAGGCCAATGCGGAAATCAGGACTGAGCGACAAGTCCTCGTGGCGGATCTGGCTGCCAACCAGACGTACTCGATCCACCGTCACCTGCCAAGATTTACCCTGCTCACCCTGGCTCGTATCACTGCCGCTACCGCTGGCATCACCGGAAGCCATGCCCGCCTGAATCCGTGTGGCCACATCCCGGCCCTGGGCATCCACCCGATTGGCCATATCCATGCCGGTAAGGCCGATTTCCCCAATACGTACCGTCTGCCCGGCAGAGGCCAACGACAGATCCGTCACGCTGCCCTGGTTGATCTTGAGCAGGGATTCGCCGTTCTCCAGCAAACTGAAGTTTTCCAGGGACGCATTGGCGCTGACGGTGACCGCCGTGTTCTCACCTTTCACACTGGCGCGGGTATCCACAGACAAAACCCCGTCGGCCAGAACCAGCGGCGCCTCGCGTTCCAGCCAGGGCGAAAAGGGAACCAACGGCAATCCTTGCAAGGCCGCCTGGGCATCAACACTGAAGGGGGTCAGATTGCCTTCCCCGGAATGCTTCAGTGTGCCGCTTTGCTGGATCTTGCTGCTACCTTCCCAGGTGAAGGTAGCAGGCTCACCGATAATAAGGTTTTTCAAGGTCAGTTGACCGTCCGAAAGGGTCAAGGCCTGAGCAGGTTGCAGAGTACGGTCAGTAAAGCGCAGTCCACTGCCGTCCACTTGCAGGGTGTCCAGCCGCACGATCCAGTCAGCCTTGCCTTCCTGCACCTTCTGGGCCGCCTGCTCGGCTTTTTCCTTTACTTCCTCCACCCGCTCTTCAGCGGCTTCCCGGTCCGACGGCAAAAATAGCGTCGCCAGGTCGATGCCCTGTTCATTCAGCACCACGCCTAGCTCAGGATTAGTGACGGTCACTTTGGGAACGTTGACCTTCTGTGCCAGGGAATCCAGCTCCACCCCTTCAACACTGACTTGCGGCAGCGACACGCTGGGGGAGTCTTCACCTGGCTTGAGCAGCTGAAGCTGTCGTAATACCATCTGGCCATCACTGAGCACTACCTTCGGTTGCGGCTCCGCAGCAAAATGATAGGCGGTTTCCACATCCAGTTCGCCGGACGGCACGGTAAAGCGGACTTCATTCTTGAGCAGCCGCGCCAGGGGCACCAGGTCGACCTTTTCCACACTCAAGTGTCCCCGCGCGATGAAGGGAGTGAATTCAAAGCGACCCTGCCAATCCAGTGCGCCACCGTCCGGCCCCTCCAGACGAATCGCGTAGTCATTGCTGTTTTCACCTTTGCCCTTGGTAGAAAAATTGCTCACCGTGAAAGCCAGTGGCAGCACCAGCTTTTCCGGCTCGTCGCCGGAGGCCTCGGTAAAACGCAGATCGCCGGCGGCAAGGCTGAGGCTGGCAATGGAAATGGCCGGCAAGCCAGGCTCCTCCTGCTCCTGCTCCGGCTGCGGAGCTTCCTCTTCCGGAGCCTGGGCAAGCTGCTCCTGGATATGGGTCAACACATCATCAAAGCTGAAGGTGTTACCGGGATTGCGTTGGGCACGCACCGTCAATGCATCGAGCATGACTTCATCAAAATGCCAGCTCCAGCGGAACAGGGAAGACAACTGGAAATTCACATACAGCTGGTTGAAGCCTAGCAATACCTCTGTCTGGTCATCCTGGATGGAGAAACCATTCACCGTGGCGCTCAGCACCAGAGGATTGATCTTCACCTCATCAATGGTGACTTGCCGACCAGTCAGATCCGCCAGTGCCTTGCTGGCATTATCCCGGACCAGTCCCGGCGCCAGGAAAAAGCCAAACAAGGCGTAAAGCAGATAAAGGCTAGCCAGAATAATCAGGGTTTTCACTTTCCAGCTACTGCTTTTCCAGGCCTGTAACACCTTCACATCTGTCTCCCTATCAAGACGCTCCGATTTTGACGCCATGGTAGCAGTTGCGCGCCCCGCTGGCGCTCCAAACCCATTGCGCCGCCATGGTGGCTATGGAAAATGGGCGCATCTTGCACAGGAGTCCTGCCATGAGCGACAACTACCTTCTGAACATGTACGAAAAAGCCCTGAAGCTGCCCGCCGGCCGCAAGCTGTTTTCCATGGTGTTCAGCCGCAAAGCCCCCTACTTTGCCACTATTACCCCGATCATCAGCGAACTTCGCCCCAACTTTTGTGAGGTAAAGTTCAAGAAACGTAAAGGTGTGGAAAACCACATCCAGACAGTGCACGTGATCGCCATCTGCAACGCACTGGAATGTGCCATGGGCGCCATGGCGGAATCCTCTGTGCCCAAGCACCTGCGCTGGATTCCCAAAGGCATGGATGTGAACTATACCGCCAAGGCCACCAGCGATATTACTGCCACCGCCGAAGCCAATCCGGAAGACTGGAAACCCGGCAACCTTCCCGTCACCGTCAAAGCCATGCGCGACGATGGCACCGTGGTAGTGGAAGGCACCATCAATCTGTGGATCAGTGAGAAACCCGCTAAAAGCAGTTAACAGTGAATAGTTAACGGTTCCCGAGCTGGGGCCGTGTTTGCGTCACTGTATGAGGCCGTGTCCAGGCATTTGGGCGCGGCTTCTTTCGTTCTGAACCCGCAGCGCTCTGACAGCCCTCCCCCGCCTGCAAGGATGACGCTACACTAGTCGCCGGGAAAAGGGGGAACCACATGCTTATCGTACCCGTCGGTGACAAGGAAGCGCGCCGCACTACGCCCTGGATCTGCATTCTGCTGATCCTGATCAATATTGCCGTCTATACCTGGACCACCCACCAGGATCTGCAAAGAGACGGTCCGCTGACTGCAGAACAGGCCAATCTGCTGGCGGACTATGAAGTGGATTTGCTGCTGCAGTGGCTATCACAGCAGGACAGCAGGACCTATGCCGATGCTGTGGCCATGAACGACAAGGGCGCGGATTTCATGATGGCCTACGGCTGGTACGATCAGGCATTCGCCCTGCATGTTCACCACCACTGGCAGCAACACCCCCCTGCCAACCAGTGGCGCCAGCTTCGCAACGATCTTGAAGACTGGATGGATCAGCAATCCACTATTCGCTGGGGGCTGATTCCCAATGATCCCAGCCTGGTCACCCTGCTCAGCTCCCAGTTCATGCATGGTGACTGGTTTCATCTTCTCGGCAACATGCTGTTCCTGATCATGTTTGGCATTGCCATGGAACGGCATTGGGGTGCCCGGCGTTTCCTACCGGCTTATCTGCTTTGTGGCATCGGTGCAGGCCTGTTGTTTATCGCATCCGCTCCGAACAGCGGCATTCCACTGGTGGGGGCATCTGGCGCCATTTCCGGTCTGATGGGACTGTTTGCCGGCACATTCCGTCTGCGCAAGCTGGAGTTTTTCTACACGCTGGGATTTTTCTTCGGTAGCTTCCGGGCACCGGCACTGGTGCTGTTTCCGGTATGGCTGGGCTGGGAACTGATACAGGCGGCGACAATGAACAGCAACGTCGCCTATATGGCCCACGCCGGCGGCCTGCTGACCGGGCTGGCTCTGGCTTTCCTGCTTCCTTTCACCGAGCAACCGAACCGGCAGAAAGGCAATCAGCCCGGCATGGACGGAGATGACACTCAGGTGCCTGCAATCTGCCAGCAACTGGCCGAACAATTACGCTTTGATGATGCCCAGTCCCGCTGCCGCCAATGGCTTGTCAACCACCCTAAAAGCCGCCCCTTGTGGTTTTTCTTCCTGCAGATGGGCCTGCGCCGCAAGCAGCTGGATGCGGCCATGAAAGAGGCAGTTAAAACCTTGAGCGAACGCCAGGGCAGTGATGCCCTGCTGGGGGCGCTATGGCAGGAATACGAATTTCTGGGCGGCGACATCCGTGCCCTGCCTCCCGCCTACCAACTGCTGCTGGCAGAGCTGGCCTGGCGCCAGCAGCGTAGCAAGCTGGTACGAGAGATCGTGCAGGATCTGCAAAAGAAACAGTGGCAGCACCCTCGCCTGGAACGGCTCAGCCAGCGGCTTTAAGACGCTGGAATACCTGCATGGCTTCGCAGGATTCCTGGCTCTGAAACTGATCGGGAAAGTGCTTTTCCACAAAGGCCAGCAACTTGCCCGCCCGGAGCAGATCCCCGTGCTGCTCCATATACAATCGGGCCAACAGCACATAGGCCGTGCCCAACAATGGGAAGCCCGGCGTTCGTTGATGCAGGTTTACCAGCAAATGCTGCGCTTCTTTCAATCGCCCCCTCTCGTACAACGCCTGGGCCAACGACAAAGACAAACTGCCTTCTTCTTCAAAGCGGAATCCCGGCTGTTGCTGCTGGGCTTCCAGCCAGATCTGCACAGCGGAACCCTCGTTGCCATTGGCCAATTGCTGGCGAAGAAAACGGGCAAGATGCGCCTGCCAGGGTTTGTCTTTTTCCAGCAAGCGCAGCAGACGCAGTCGGCGCCAGTTCAGTTCCTGGTGCATTGGGGCTGCATTGAGGCCACGATTTACCACGCCCAGCGCATCGTCAAAACGCCCTTCCTGAGCATAGATATGGGCAGAACCCAGCGCTTCTGCCACATCAAAATCATCCGCAGCCAGGGAACGCCCCCGGGGCTCATCTTCTGCCAGCCCCAGTTCGCGGGCCTTTTCATTGAGCATGGCGCCCATCATGGCAGAGGCAACAATCGTCGTATAAGCAGAGAACGCCGTACCCAGAAATACCAACACCTGAAGATCACTCTGGGTTTGCAGTAACGACGGAGCAGCCGTCACCGCCATCACGGCAAACCACAAAAGCAGGTAGGACACCCCGACAGTGACCACCAGCTGCAACCAGCGCAACGGATTCAACGCCATGCGCAGAGATCGACTCACTGCAAGAATCATCACCGCCGCCGGCAACACCAGCGCAGCCAGGGCCAGCAGCCCCATGGCCAGAACCATGGACGTTGAAACCAGCAACAGGGGCACCGTAAACAAGGTAATCAACAGGACGATCTGCTTGACCAGCAAGCCACCTTCGGACATCACATCCATCGGGGATGGCGGTACCCAGTCATCGCCAGCGACCTCCGCGATCACTACCAGCGAATAAACAAACAGGGTGAGAGCCAGAAACAATAACAACAGGCCCGTAAGCAGCCCCAGAGGCAGCACACTGGCAATGCCCAGAGACAGAATCAGCCATAACGCCGGTGGCTTGAGCGGGTATTGCAGGATTTCCCCGGAGCGTTGCCAGAATGGCGTTCCAGGCTCACCATCGCCCTGCCAGTCCAGCTGTTGGCTGCACAACACACAGCGCGGCAAGCCAGGACGAAAATTCTCTTCTCCACCCGGCACACACTGCCCACAAAACCGTTTGCTGCAACCGGAGCAATGCCAGCTCCCTGGCTTCTTCAGGTGATAATTACAGGCTTCCATGTCACTCCCTTACCCTTCCCTACCGGCACGTCATTGTGCCGCTCTTATTTCCCTGATGAACAATGCTGCCCTGACAGCAGCGTCACCAATCAAATCGGTCTGCTCAAGACCACTGCGCTTTAGTGGTCGAAAATCATGATCCCCATGGGGCAGCCAGTGTAAAGAGATGGCTTGCGGCAAACCATAATTCGTCACCTCCTGCGGCTTGCCGAAGGGGTCACGTTCACCCTGGCAAATCAGCATGGGGACAGCCAGATGTGGCAGATGCTCAGTGCGGGTTTTCTCCGGTTTTCCCGGTGGGTGAAACGGGTAACCCAACGCCACCACTCCATGGATAGGCGGACAGTCTGTTTCCGCTGCCAGCAGTGATGCCATGCGCCCGCCCATGGATTTGCCCCCGATCCAGATCGGCAGATTGTCGTCCGGCAACGCCGCCAGTACGTCCCGGAAGTGCGTCAGCAACTGCGGGGCGCGATTCGGCGGGAACTTGCGTTGTTCCTGGCGACGGCGCGCCATATAGGGGAACTCGAAACGGACAACGGAGATTCCCCGATCGGCCAGAGCTTCCGCCATGGCGTTCATGAAGTCACTATCCATGGGAGCGCCAGCGCCATGGGCCAGCACCAACAGCGCCGCTGGCTGCTCGGCACAGTTCCACAGCAAATCCATCACAGCGCCATCTCCAGCGCCTTGAACTGGGCCTGCAGCGCCGTTTTGAAATCTACCCGAAAAAGATCCAGCCCAGGTGTATCAAGCACCTTCTCTACCACCGGTGCCGGATGACTGACAGCCCAGCAGCCGATCAAGGTTTGCTGTACCTGCATCAGATAAGTGGCCGCCTTATCGCTGGACAGACCATAGGCCTGCTGCAGACGCTGAGCCAATTGCGCGAAATGCGCTAGCAGGGACTGTTTGAACGCTAAGGCCGCCGCCTCATCCAGATTCTGTTCCAGCACTGAGTGCAGGATCGCTGTGAGCCGGCAAAACAATGGGCGCGCCACCAGCATCTCCGACAAGGCCTGCCACAGTGGCAAGCTGTCATCCACTGGCGCATGGCTTACCCGCTCAAGTTCATCCAGGTACAAGCCAAGAAACAGCGCTTCCTTGGAAGGGAAGTAACGATACAACGCCGCCTTGGTGACGCCGGCCCTGCGGGCAATGGAGGCAAGGCTGATGGCTTCGAAACGCTCCTGCTCAAAGAAGGTTGCCGCCGCCGCAAGAATCTGGGCGCGCCGTTCCGCCTTCTGCTCAGGTGAGCGGGCGCGCTGAAAAACACATTCGGCCATAGGGAACCTCTGATTGAATCAGGAATCAGTGCCAGATCGCTCATCATGCAAGCATGATTTTCCGCCGACATTAGTATCCAGTCGGAACCTGCAGGGGCGCCGAGCGTAGGGTTCAGAACTGCACCAGAAAAATTGATAATGAATAATTGAGAATTGATAACGTGCGGGGTAGTGCCTTTATTCTCAAAGCCCGGATGCCGCACTTGCATTTTGAACGCGGCTTCTGAGTTTTCCAATCAGGCAGGCGTTTGATCGCGTCGTTATCAATTATCCATTCTCAATTATCAACTTAACGGTATTGGTGCAGTTCGCCTAAGGTTCAGTGCACCCTACGCCAGAGATCCGCCAGCGCAGATTACGCCTGAAGCATGCCTGCCAGTCGGCGGGTAATCATACGGGGCGAGAACTTGCCCATCCACACCAGCAGCAAATTTTTCAGGCCGGGAATCACAATGGCGCGACGGCGCCCTGCCAGAGACTTTTTCACCACCGCTTCGGTAGTCATGGTGCCAGCCTTGAACAACAGGGTATCGGTCATGTGGGCTTCGGTAGCAAACTCTGAATCGGTAGCACCTGGACACAGAGCGCTGACCGCGATCCCGTTACCTTTCAGCTCTTCGTGCAGGCCTTCAGAGAACGACAGAACAAAGGCCTTGGTGGCGTAATAAATGGTCATGTTCGGGCCTGCCTGAAAGGCCGCCGAAGACGCCACATTGATCACAAACGCATCCTTAGCCTGCTTGAGCGCCGGCACCAGACGCCAGGTCAGATCTACCAGGGCTGTCACATTCACCTGCACCATATCCAGCTGCCGCTGCAGATCCAGATCCGCAAACTGCCCGCGATCACCAAAGCCGGCATTGTTGATCAGGCCAGTCACCGCGATCTGCTGTTGCTCCAGCGCCTTTGCCAGCTCGGCGGAGGCTTCCGGCTGCGCCAGATCCGAGGCGATGCAGGCAACCTCAATACCGTTTCGCTCGCGCAACTCGCCGGCAAGGGCCTCCAGGCGATCCAGGCGCCGGGCCACCAATACCAGGTTGTTCCCTTCCATTGCCAATTGCCGGGCAAATTCCTTACCAATACCGGCACTGGCGCCAGTAATAACGACCGCTTGCATAGCTTTTCTCCATTAAGTAACCATCGGTCACTAATTTAGAGAAAAATCACCGATCTGTAAATAACCGCTGGTCACTTAAATGAGTTGCGCCTCGACACTACCTTTTGAGAGCCCTGGTTTTCAGTGCAATCTTCGCTTTGCGAGCAAAGCTCCAACAGCGCCATCGCTTCAGGTCTCCCCTTCTGCCACGCCCCACAGGTTGAGCTGGCCATGGGGACCTGGTGGCACAAAGCCACTGCAATCCAGAGATTGTTCTTCACGGGCCTGCAATCCGGCCGCTTTGCAAGCGGATGCAAAACGCTGGCGCAGCAGATGCGCCCAGGCCCCCTGCCCGCTTTGTCGCTGGTGCCAGCGGCTGTCATAGACGGCGCCACCATGCAGATCCCGCATCACCGACATCACCTTCTCCGCCCGCTCCGGGTAATGCTCATGCAGCCACTCCTCCCAGAGCGGCCCCACTTCATGGGGAAGTCGCAACACCACATAACCCGCCTGCTGAGCACCGGCCTGGGCCACCTGCTCGACAATATCTTCCAGCTCGTGGTCGTTGATGAAAGGAATCACTGGCGCCACCAGGGCAGTTACAGGCACCCCGGCCCGGCTCAGCTCACGAATCACCTTGATGCGCTCACGGCCACCACTGGCCCGTGGCTCCAACTCGCCTTTGAGGCGGTTATCCAGCGTGGTCACGGACACCGCCACCGACGCCCTGCCCAGGCGCGCCATGGGAGCAATCAGGTCAAGATCTCGCAGTACCAGGGTGCTCTTGGTGATCAGGCTGAAGGGATGCTGGCAATCCACCAGCACCTGCAACAGTTCCCGGCTTATACGCCGTTCTCGTTCGATGGGCTGATAAGGATCTGTCACCGTACCCAGCACAATGGGCCGACAGCGATATCCTGGCTTGCGCAAACTATCGCGCAGTACCTCTGCCGCATTGTCCTTGCAGAAGATTTCACTCTCGAAATCCTGGCCCGGTGACAGATCCACATAGGCATGATTGGGGCGGGCATAGCAGTAGATACAGCCATGCTCACAGCCCCGGTAGGGATTGATGCTCTGCTCAAATGGCAGGTCCGGGCTGCGATTGGTCATGATCAGGCTTTTTGCCTGTTCACGGTGATAGCGGGTGGGCCGGTTTACCGGCGCGTCATCCATATCGCTATGGCTGACGGCAAAGCGTCCCGGTATCTGGCTGAGGGTACCCCGGTTCACAGCAGGCATAATGGCTCCCGTCGAATACTGTCTTTTTGTACAGTATATCGAGAAGAGCCCGGACTCAATACTTTTTACCCAACTACGCCCAGCCAGCCCGGTGGCGCCTTGCTCGCAAGGCGAATGGGAGTATTGATCACCAGCATATGGCGAAGCGGGCAACCCCTTCGCCATGCAAGCATAGCTCCAACGAAGTCTGGTGGCATAAGTGGCCTACAAACTCCGAAGCTTGCGCAGCTCCCTTACCCCGACTGCAAGTGTCATGAAGTCGTGGGGGCTGTCTGCCTGCAGGGTTTGCAAGCGGTGGATGCCGAAGGCGACCTTGCGGCTGGCCTTGTCTTCCCAGGCAGCAAAACGAGCGGCGGCGTTGTCGCCCTCCTGTTCCAGTACCTTGGCAGCCACCTGGCGGTGCAGGCGATAAGAGTCTTCGCGCAGGTTGGCGCGGGCCAGGGCCTGCCAGCGACCCTGTACGCTCAGGTCGATGATGGCGGACAACAGCCAGAGGATCTGCAGGCGATCCCCGACCAGGAAGTAGACCTCCGCCGCCAGTTTCAGCGGCACCTGGGCCTGGGAGGCCAATTCGATCACGTCCGGCGCGCTGCCCAGCACCATGGTGTTGGCCAGCAGGCGAGCTTCTTTTTCCGGCACGCCATCGTCGCCCATGCCGGCCACCGCCTGATCCCACTCCTGACGGTAACTGCCTGGCAGGATATCCGGCAGCATGGCTTCCAGCTCACCAATGGACTTGCGATAGCGGTTGACCGCTTCCGCCACCGGGCGACGACCCCATTTGTAATGGATCAGCCAGGTGGTGACGTGTTTCATCAGGCCGATGACACGACCATAGAGGCGCAGCTGCACCTGGCTGTCCACCTTGCCATCCAGCCCGTCCACCGGTGCCCAGTAAAGGTCCCCATCGAACACCGCGTGAGCCATGGCATAGGCCTTGACGATACGGTGCAGGGACAGACCATGCTCATCGGCATAACGGTGGACAAAGGAAAAGCCCATACGATTGACCACGGCATTGGACAACACAGTGGCAATCAGCTCCCTGCGCAACCCATGCGCCAATAAATCCTCGCGGAAGGATTCCACCAGCTCTTCCGGGAAATAGTTGAGCACGTCCTGATCGAAGAAGGGGTCGTCCGGCACATCGGTGGCCAGCATGGCATCAAACAGGGCGTTCTTGGTGTAGGACAACAACACCGACAGTTCCGGCCGTGTCAGCCCCTTGCCCCGGGTGCGGCGCTCACTGAGCCCCTCGTCATCCGGCAGGTATTCCACCGAGCGGGTCAGCGAGCCCTGGCGCTCCAGAGTGCGCAGGTGGTTGGCGTGTTCGTCGAGACGGCTGGCGGCATTGAATTCCAGCAGGCTCAGGGCCAGGCATTGCACATAGTTATCGCGCAGCACGGCCGTTGCCACGTCATCGGTCATCCGCTCCAGTAGCGGGTCACGGGTTTCCCGGTCCAGGCGACCATCACGCAGCCGCTGATTGAGTGGAATCTTGATGTTCACTTCCCGGTCGGAGCTGTGCACGCCACCGGAATTGTCGATGGCATCGGTGTTGATACAGCCGCCGTTCAGCGCGTACTCGATCCGCCCCAACTGGGTCAGCCCCAGGTTGCCGCCCTCGCCCACCACCTGACAACGCAGGTCGCGACCATTGATACGGATGGCATCGTTGGCCCGGTCGCCTACCTGTGCCGGACTTTCGTTGCTACCTTTCACATAGGTGCCAATGCCACCGTTCCAAAGCAGCTCCACCGGTGCCTTTAGGATGGCGGTGATCAACTCCGCGGGTGTCAGGGTACGTTGCTCGATACACAGAGCGTTACAAGCCTGCTCACTGAGGGTGATGCTTTTGGCACTGCGCGACCAGACCCCGCCACCGTCGGAAATCAGCGATGCATCGAAATCTTCCCAGGTGGTGCCACGCGTGTTGAACAGCCGCTGACGTTCGGCAAAGGTGGTCATCGGGTCCGGGTCCGGATCAATGAAGATGTGCATGTGGTTGAACGCGGCAACCAGCTTGATCTGTTCGGACAGCAACATGCCGTTGCCGAACACATCGCCGCCCATATCGCCGATGCCCACCACCGTAAAGGGCGCTGTCTGGATATCCTTGCCCGCTTCCCGGAAGTGCCGCTTAACGCTCTCCCAGGCACCGCGGGCGGTAATACCCATCTTCTTGTGGTCGTAGCCGGCACTGCCGCCGGAGGCAAAGGCATCGCCCAGCCAGAAGCCGTATTCATCGGCCAGGCCATTGGCGATATCAGAAAAGGTCGCGGTGCCCTTGTCAGCGGCCACCACCAGATAAGGGTCATCGCCATCATGACGGACCACGGAGGCCGGCGGCACCACCTGATCCCCGACCCGGTTATCGGTGATATCCAGCAGGCCGCGAATAAATTCCTTGTAGCAGGTGATGCCCAGCTGCTGCCAGGCCTCCCGGTCCGCCGGGTTGCCTCGCTTGAGCACAAAGCCGCCCTTGGCACCCACCGGCACGATAATGGCGTTCTTCACCATCTGCGCCTTCACCAGGCCCAACACCTCGGTTCGGAAATCCTCGCGCCGGTCAGACCAGCGCAGCCCGCCCCTGGCCACCGGACCACCACGCAGATGGATACCTTCCATTTGCGGTGAATAGACGAAGGCTTCATACATGGGCAGCGGCGGCGGCAGTTCCGATACCTGACTCGGGTCCAGCTTCAGACTCACATAGGACTTGTCGTGGCCGGCCGCATCCGGCTGGTAGAAGTTGGTGCGCAACCCGGCCCGCACCACACTGAGGAAGGCACGCAGCACCCGGTCCGCATCCAGCGAGGCCACCTGGTCCAGCTGGTGATCCAGGTTCTGGGCCAGCTTGAGGCCCTCGTTTTTGCGGCGCTCGTCGCTGATTCCGGGGTCAAAACGGGTTTCAAACAGCTGCACCAGAGAGCGGGCGATGCTGGCATGGTCCGCCAGCAACTGTTCCATATAATTCTGCGAATAGGGCAAGCCGGTCTGTACCAGGTACTTGGTCAGCGTCCGCAGACAGACGATCTGCCGGGAGTTAAGGCCAGCCAACAGTACCAAGCGGTTAAGGCCGTCGTTTTCCGTGTTGCCATGCCAGCATTCCAGAAACGCCTCTTCAAAAAAGCGTTTCTGCTGCACCGGCCCCAGGGCACAATCACCATGCACCTGCACATCAAACACCTGTACCCACTGGGCCTCACCATCCCGAGGGATGACCTGAGTGGGTTCCTGTCTCACCACGCGCAGACCGAAATTTTCCAGCGCGGGTAACACATCTGACAGACCAATCGGTTTCTTCTGGCTATAGAGACGCAGACTGGTGGGGCAGGCAGCCCCGTCGCCGCTATTGATGGACAGCGAGGGCAGCACCGGCTGGCGGTCATTCAACTGCGCCAGATAATGAATATCCGCTGCAGCTTCCATCGGATCAGTCTTTTCCTGATAGCCCACCGGGAAAGCGTCGCCGAAGCGCTGCGCCAGTCCGGCACCCTCTTCGCCATGCTCGCCCTCCTTGCGCAGGATGTCGCGAAGCTGGTCAGCCCAGGTGCGGGTAACTGCCAACAGGCGTTCTTCCACCTGGGCCTGTGACATGGCCAGATGAGTCCCCTGGGGAATACGGATAATGCAGTGAATCCGTGCCAGCCCCTCACGCAGAAAATCCACCGTGCGCTCCACCGAGCTGCCATTGCAGAGCTGCTTCAACTCGGCGGTGACATGATCACGCAGTTCCCGGGAATAACGCTCCCGGCTCAGATAGACCATGCAGGAATAGAACCGTCCGTAACGATCTCGCCGCATGAACAGGCTGAGGTGGTGACGGTCGCGCAGGGCACGGATACCCATGCAGATGCTGTAGAGCTCCTCTTCACTGCACTGGAACAGTTCGTCTCTGGGTAACTGATAGATAATGTCGCGCAGATGTTTGCCGGAGTGGGACCGCTCGGGCAGGCGGGAGCGGTCCAGCACATAATTGACCTTGCGACGGATCAACGGGATGTCCCGGGGACGATTGATATAGGCATCCAGCGAGAACAAGCCGATGTAACGATCGGTCCCCTCTACAGTGCCGTCCTCCGCCAACCGTTTGACCGATACCACATCCATGTAATGGGGGTGGTGGATCGGCGAACGGGCATTGGCCTTGGTCACCACCACCAGACGACCATGGGCAATGTACTTGGCCATCTCGTCGTGGGGGGCAATAAACTCTTCCGCGTTGGCATAACGGCTGCCGGGGCGGGCCAGGCCAAGCCCGGCATCATGATCCAGGGAAAGCTTGATGCCGTCGTCCACGGGCTCCGCCCGGGAGCGGGCATAGCCCAGGAAGGTAAAATGATCCAGTGACAACCAGTCAATAAAGGCCTGAGCCTCGGCAAGTTCTTCCTGATCGCGACTGGGGAAATCCCCAGAGAGGTTCTTCTGGGTGGTTTCCAGGTTATCCAGCATGGCCGGAAAATCCTCCACCACCAGGCGCAACTCTCCCAGCACCTGTTCTAGGGATTCCTGGAGATGCTCATAGGCCTCGTCGCTGGCCAGTGGTTCAAACTCAACATAGACCAGGGATTCCGCCGGATTCTCGCCATCGCCAACGCCGGCCACCCTAGTCATGTGTCCATGGGTATCACGAAGCACCTGTATCACTGGATGAATAGTCCAGTCGATAGCCGTGCCCGCATCTCGTACCGCCATGGCGATCGAATCCACCAGAAATGGCACGTCATCGGTCACCGTCCGCAACGCCGCCAGCCCACCTGGCCTAGTGGGTGGTTTCAGATGAATCAGGGTTTCTTCAGGGTGGCGCTGGAAGGCCATCATCCAGTGTTGCTGGGCGATGTGAAAAAGCTGCTCGGGGGTACGGGCGGTGAGCGCCGCCTGGCTGCTCATTTCAAAATAAGCCGCCATGAAACTGCGGAACAGGGGCTGATGTTCGACCCCGACGTGGGCGGTAACCAGTGCTTCAAGCTGGGCCTGTAACAGGGCCTGGCGCTGCGCGACGTCATCCTGCATCGAATCCTCCGGCGTCCGTTCGGGCGCGCCGGCAAGGGGCCAGCGGCCTCGGTTTCACTCTATACCGGAGGAATGGATCAATACCAGCCCGGCGCCGTGATTAGATCGGCAAACAGGAAAATGACAGGAAAGCGGCAGCAACATTGTGCAGCGGGCTATATCGCTATGCAGGGTGCACTGAGTCCAAGCGAACTGCACCAACACCGCTAAATTGTTAATGGAGAGAGTGGATAATTGATAACGACGCGATCAGACGCCGGCCTGACCGGAAAACTAAGAAGTCGCGTTCCCAATGTAGGCGCGGCCTCCTAGCTTTGATAATAAAGGCACCATCCCGCGCGTTATCAATTCTCAATTGTCCATTATCAATTATTCTGGTGCAGTTCGCCTCAGCCTCAGTGCGCCCTGCATAAAAGGCTTCTGGCGCCTTACTGCACCTGCACCGGCTGCACCAGCACCCAGGGCATCACTACCACCGTCCATAGGCCCTGATCGATCTCAAACCACTTGGCGGCCTGATCATCGGTGACCTTGTCTACCTGCCCCTTGTCCCGCCACAGAGACAGGGTGTCGGCCTGGTCTTCGGAAAACGCCAGTGCCACTTCGATCAGGTCCAGTTCTGGCGCCACATAGACAGTCTGGCCACGGGCAAAGAACGGCTGCAGCTCTTTCCAGCTGGCCTTGGCCGTTTCCTGATTGAGTTTGGCTTTGAGAATATCGCGATCTGCGGATGAATCAGACATGGGCGGCTCCGTGTTCAGGGCCGTGCATTATCCGTATTCGGGAGGGTGCAATCAAAGAGGGAAAAAAGAACGCCCGCCACTTGGGGAATGGCGGGCGGGCTGTACCGGGGCCGAAATTGAACATCCGTGTTCGATTGCGTCCTTGCGAGATCCACTTTAGGGAAACCAGCAAGGCGGCATAAGACGCGATTTGCTACATCTTTTGTAAGCCATTTGCCATAGCAAGGTGTGGTTTTCGGCCTCGGCAAGCCAAGGCTTATTGCTGTAGGAACCCAGCCTAGCGAAGTAACAGCCGCAGGCTGGCCCGAAGGGGGAGCGAAGCGAATAACGCCGCTTGAGGCGCGAAGCCTTCTGGCACGAGGCTTTCATGTGCGACCGTGCCATTTCGCGCCTCAAGCGGCGCTCCTACAAAACAGCCAGCCAACGCTCCGGGGTCAGCGCCAGCGAATCTCACGGCTTGTCTCGCTGATTGGTCGCTGCCTGCGATCGAACAGCTGAAAGCTGGCCCCTTCGGCGCTGAAGCTCACTTCGGAAAAGGCGTTATCGCTGAATACCTCGCCGGGGACCTCCACCCGGCCCAGAGGCTTACCCCAGCCCCCATGGAGCACACCCGGCACCCGAATCATCGGGCGATACCAGCGGAACGCCCGCAGCGCTGTGGGCCAGAACAAACCGGAGCAGGTCCAGCTATGCACCTGCTTGCCACCATTTAACGTCAAACAGGCATACAGGGAGGCATGCACATCCCCACTCAGCACCACCAGCTTGTCGCTACGGCTGCGCCCCATGGCCTCCAGCAGACGCTGACGCTGGTGCTTGAAACCCTCCCAGGCATCCTTGCCACGGAACGGGCGTCGCTGCTCCGGGAACAACAGCACCGAGGTCACCAGCACCTTGATGCGGTCCGGATCACGATCCAGCCACTCGATAAAGGCCTGTTCCTGAATATCGCCGATCATGCGACGCTGCCAGGGCCAACGACTCAGTACCCGCTCGGTGCGCACATCCATGACAAAGAAATCTGCCGGCCCCCGGGAGAAGGTGTACCAGAAACGGTCCGGATCGCGATCCAGATAGGTGCCCGCCTGATTCAGGGGGGCCGCCGGAGAGTGGGACGCCTGGTAAATCTGATAGGCCTTGATGGCGGCGGGATATTTGCTGGTCCACAACTCAGCATTGGCCCGGGCCGGCCAGTTATTCTCGATCTCGTGATCGTCAAGGATCATGTAGCTGTTGGTATCGCGAAGCAGCTTGGCCAGATGCGGCTGGGAAAAGCTTTCCCGGTAAAGCGCATCAAAATCCTCACGGGTGGTGGCGGCACCTAACTTATACATGGAATCGGCATATACCTGATCTCCGCCGAAAAGCACAAAATCCGGTTTCGAGGTATCCGCCCGCGACGACATTTCGGCAAAAATCTTGTCTGCCCGATCGTCCTGAATTTCACCATCCAGGCCGACAAACCGGTAGCAACAGGAGCCAAAAAAGAAACGCGTGGCATCCGCATCCGGCTGATTGGTAAGAAACTCCCCCTGATCTGCTGCTTCCCAGTCCAGCGCTACCTCATCTTCCGTGGCCACCCAGCCAGCCTGATATTCATAGCGGGTACCAGGCTGCAACTGATTGAGAATCACCACACCGGAGCCATCGAAGTTGCCATTAAGCCGAAACGTTCTCGCCGGCGACCAGTCAGTGCTTCCCTTACGACGCCAGCGAATCCGCCCCCACAGCCATTTTTTTCCGGCTCCCAGCTTCCCTTTTGGCAGCGCACCGAACACTCTCACATGGGTGTCCACCGCCTCCCCTACCACCGGCCCTACGGCAAACCTGTTCACACTTTGACTCATGGCTTATGCCCCCCCTGCATTGAGCCCCCCGGCCCACGCTGCTAGCATCACGGTTAAGCGGTGCAGGCAGCCTCATGGTCACTCGTATGGGCCCGAAATAAACGGCACCCTCTGTCAGGAATAAAAACGTTGTTCAAGGATGCGAAAACTGCCTTTATTCTGCTTGTTGCCTTTCTCTCACTCGGGCTGACATCAGCCGTCTGGGCTAACGGTCCCGAGCTGCAGATTATTGGCGAAAAGCAGGAAGAACTACACCCCTATCAAGGGCTGGATTACTTCTGTACCCCTGCGGCACAGTCGCCGACCATTAATGCCCTGCAAAAACGCCCGACCCTGCCCTGGCAATCCAGCCGGGGAGAAATGCCCAACCTGGGATTCACCAATCAACACTGCTGGTTCCGATTTGCCGTGCGCAACCAGAACCCACGGCACAGCGACTGGCAGCTACTGGTTGATTACGCCATGCTCGGCGAGCTGGACGTCTACCAACTGGATGCCGGCGGCAACCTGGTCAATCACTTCCAGGCCGGCATGGACCGGGATTTTGCCGTACGGCCTGGCAACTACCCCACTCCCGCTTTCCCGCTGTCCCTGCCCAGCGGCAAAGACAGCAGTTTTTATCTTAAGGTCACCTCTCCTCACAGCATCCAGCTGCCGATACGACTGCTTAGCCACGATCAGTTCGCCCGATCCGCGCAGAACCAGACCATTATCCAGGGAATCTTTTTCGGCGGCATGCTGGTGATGATTCTCTATAACCTCTCGCTGTTCTTCTCCATACGCGAAAAGGTCTATCTGCTATATGTGTGCTGGTCGGCAGTGGTTACCCTGTTTCTGGCAGTACTGCACGGCTATGCCCACCGTTACTTGTGGCCGCACTCTCCGCTTGTCAGTCAGTACATCATTCACTACCTGCTACCCCTGATCGTGCTGCTGCCACCGTTGTTTACGCTGCATTTTCTGTCGCTGCGGGAAAAGGCGCCGCGCCTGGCGGCATGGCTGAAAGGCCTGGTAATCATCGGTACGCTGCTGTTCCTTGCCGCCCCCTTTACCAGCCGCGGTTTCCTGATTCCGATTTCCGTCAGCGCCATTCTGGTGATGGACTTCAGCATCCTGGTGGTAGGGCTGCTACGCACCCGCGCCGGCGACCCGGATGCCCGCATTTTCACTATTGCCTGGGCCTGCTTCATTACCGGTGTGGCGGCCATGGCGCTGAACAAATACGGCGTACTGCCGCGCACCGGCCTTACGGAAAACCTGGTCCAGACCGGCGTATTCCTGGAAGTCATTCTGCTGTCACTGGCGCTGGCCCGGCGCATCAGCCGGCTCAAGGAAGCCCATTCCGACTCCATTCGCGAAAAAGCCATTGCAGAAATGGAAGCCTTCAAGGCCGGCGCTCGTAACCATGCCAAGAGCGAGTTCCTGGCCACCATGAGCCATGAAATCCGCACCCCCATGAATGGCATCATGGGTATGACCGACTTGCTGCGTCGCACCTCCATGACCCAGCAGCAGGCTCAGTATGTGGGCACCATTTACCAGTCCACCCAGTCCCTGCTCACAGTGATCAACGACATTCTCGATTATTCCAAGATTGAATCCGGCAAGCTGGAGCTGGATTACCAGAGCGTGCAGCTGGAAAGCATTGTCGACGACTGTGTGCGGTTGTTTGCCCTGCGCTCCAGCGAGAAACAACTGCCGCTGTATATCCATATCGACAGCCGCGTACCGGAACGCATCAAAACCGATCCGATCCGGCTCAAGCAGATCATTACCAACCTGCTCAGCAATGCCTTCAAGTTCACCGAACGAGGTAATGTCTCTCTGCACGTCACCGTGAAACAACCGGTGAATGAAAAGAACCTGTGCGTGCTGATGTTTGAAGTGGTGGATACCGGTGTGGGCCTGGACGAAGGACAACAGAACAGTTTGTTCCAGGCATTTCACGAGCTATCCGGCAAGGGCAAACATACCGGCGCCGGTCTGGGGCTGGTGATCTGCAAACGACTGATCGAACTGCTCAACGGGGATATCGGTGTATCCAGCTCGCTGGGCCGCGGCGCCACCTTCTGGCTGTCCCTGCCAGTGGAAGTGGAAAAACCGCAAAGCAAACCGGTATTGCAAAACCGCAGCGCCCTGCTCATTTCCAATACCCCGGCCCAGTTGCTGAGCCTGTCCCAGATTCTCACACGCTGGGGGGCGAAGACCCTGGAATACCGTGATGTGGAAAGCGCTCTGGATCCGGCCAATCCGTCACGCCCGGTGGACTTTGTCATCGCCGAGCATGCGGTAATGGAGAACCCGCAGTATGTGCAACGGCTGAAGCAACACTTCCGTAACCCGGTGCTGGTACTGCTACACCCCACCGGCAAACCGCTGAGCGACAATCTGCCCGAGAACCTGTTGCTGATCGAAACCCCGTTCTCCTGTCAGGCCCTCAAACGCAGCCTGCTCACCGGCCATGACGAACAACTCGCCCAACAAAGCGCTGAAGAACCCGCCATCGTGCTGGACAAGGGCAACGCCCTGAACGTGATCGTGGCCGAAGATAACCCGGTCAATCAGCTGGTGATCGACAGCATTCTCAAATCCCTGGGTATCTACGCGACCCTGGTAAGTGACGGCGAGCAGGCTCTGGAACTGGTTGGCGAACAACCCGGTTACTGGGACATCATCTTCATGGATTGTGAGATGCCGGTGATGGACGGTTACCAGGCAACCCGGGAAATCCGCACCCTGGAGCAGGCATCCACCGCTCACCCACATTGCTGGATTATCGCCCTGTCAGCCCATGCCACCGGCGATTATGTACAAAAAGCCCGCGACGCCGGCGTGGATGACTACCTGAGCAAACCGGTTTCCCAGCAACAGGTGCGCGAAGCGCTCCATCGCGGTCAGGTCGCTACCCCTTCAGGGATCTCTGGCTGAGCAAGCAACCCTGCACACACGGTAATCAGTTGTTTCACGCGAATGGGCTTGCCAAGGAAGGCATCGCAGCCCGCATCCATGCAGCGCTGGCGGTCCACCGCCAGTACGTTGGCGGTTAATGCCAGTATCGGGCCCGCAAAACCCCGGTCACGAAGAGCCTGGGCGGTTTCATAGCCGTCCATCACCGGCATCTGCATATCCAGCACCACCAGATCAAAACTGTCCTCGGTATAATAACGGCAGGCTTCGCGCCCATCCTCGGCTTCAACCACCTGCATACCGGATTTTTCCAGCACTTTGCGGACAAACAAACGATTCACCGCGTTATCTTCCACGAGTAACACCCGGCCTTTCAGCTCCATGGCGGTCCCGGCCAGTTCAGGCAGCTGCTGGGCCGCAGCGTCCCGCATATCCACTTCAGTCGCCTGAGACAGTGGCATTGCCAGGGAGAAATGGCTGCCCTTGTTCAGCTCACTGAACACCGAGATATCACCACCCTGGGAACGGGCCAGCTGGCGGGCAATGCTTAACCCCAGCCCGGTTCCTGTATAGCGACGGGAATGGGAAGCGTCCGCCTGGGAAAACGGCTGAAAAATCTTCTGTTGCTCCGCGTCACTGATGCCAATGCCGGAATCCTCCACCGACACCTGCAGCTGCTGCTCCACTTCCGACCAGCTAGCGCGGACCTGAACCTGGCCTTCCTCCGTGAACTTCACTGCATTGCCTACCAGGTTCACCAGAATCTGGCGTAGCCGGAAGGCATCACCACACACGGTCATCGGCATGCTCGAGAGATAATCCAGGCGCAGGTCAATCTGCTTTTCCTGCGCTCGCAATTGCAGGCTATCAACCACTTCATCCAGCAGCTCGGTCACGGAAAACAGACGCTGCTCGTTATGTAATTGCCCCGCCTCGATACGCGACAAATCCAGCACATCATTAATCAGTGCCAGCAGGGCATCGCCGTTGTGCTGGATAATGGTGAGATAGCGATTCTGATCTGCCTGGCTCAGGGAACCATCACGCAGCAACTCGGTATAACCGAGTATCGCCGTCATCGGGGTGCGGATTTCATGGCTGATATTCGCCAGGAACTGGCTCTTGGTCTGGCTTGCCTCCTCCGCCTGACGGCGGGCATCCGCCAACTGTGTCTGGGCGTGATTAATGCTGTCCACCATGGCATTGAAGTCTTCCGCCAGAGCGCCGATCTCATCATTACCCAGCACCGGCACCCGCTGATCCAGCGCCCCGCCTCGCGCAATGGAACGCACCGCGTTATGCACCAGGTTCAAACGCCCGAACAACATCGGCTGAATCCGATAGTTGATCACCAGCACGGTAAGCCCGGCCAGCACCGCCATGATCAACCCGATCACCAGCACCGACAGATTCAGGGATTTATAGCCATCCCGAGGCAGTTCCACCACCACTTCCAGCGGATTGCCGCCAAGGAAATCCGGCACCGGGAAACGGCCGAGAAGCTGCTTGTCCTCGGTCATGGTCAATCCCCGCACCGGTTTCAGCGATTCCGGAACCTCACGAACATAAAGCGCATGGCCCAGCCGGTCTGACAGATAGCTCATCCATTCACTGTCCAGCCACACCCCCAGCAGATAGGCTTGGCAGCCCATCTCCACCGCGGTGCTGAACAACAATGGGCGGCCTTCCACCTTCACCACCCCCCAGATCGGCATGCAGCCCTGCTCGTCAAAGCGCTCCGCCAGAGTGGCAAACACCGGAGAGGAAACCTTATCGGCGCCGTTATTCCAGACCACCGAGCTGCCACGCAGCTCCATCATCAGGTCCAGATAACCCAGCCCCCCCTGATTGCTGGGCGGGTGATCCGGTTGCTGGCTCCAGTCCTGGGCCCGCACCCGCAAGATGGAAAGCTGATCCAGAAAGGTAGCCTCCACCTTTTCCAGTTCCCGCTCGGCGTTGCGTTCGGTAAGGGTATCCACCAGCGACAGATTCACCCAATAAAGCGCCACAGTAGCCAGCACCACACAACAAGCCGCGGAAATTACCAGCAACCACCGAATGCGCACTCTCAGTGACATCGTTACCTTCCCCTGACCGGGTGGCCGGACGACAAAAGGTGCCGTCCCATGGCCTGCATGAGCTCCCGGAATCACTGTCTTGAAAGAATAATTTTGAGCCGAAACCCTAGCACAAGATTCCCCGCAGCGGGCCCCTGCCAGTATCAGCGGTGGGAGATGCCGCACAGCCGTTCACCCACAGGATGAAAAAGCCCCGCCGCACCCGTATCATAGGCCACCCTTTTTCCGGAATGACGACGTCGACCCCATGAGTGACACGCCCCGCAAAATCCTGGTGACCAGTGCCCTTCCCTACGCCAATGGCCCCATTCACCTGGGCCACCTGCTGGAATACATCCAGACCGATATCTGGGTCCGTTTCCAGAAACTGCGCGGTGAGCAGTGCATCTACGTGTGCGCCGACGATGCCCATGGCACCGCCATCATGCTCAAGGCGGAAGAAAACGGCATCACCCCGGAGCAACAAATTGCGCAAGTCAAAGCGGACCATGAACGGGACTTCGCCGACTTCCAGATCCAGTTCGACAACTACTACAGCACCCACAGCCCGGAAAACCGCGCGCTCTCGGAAATGGTGTTCCAGCGTAATAAAGACGCCGGCTATATCGTCGAGAAAACCATTACCCAGCTCTACGATCCGCAGAAAGGCATGTTCCTGGCGGACCGTTTCGTCAAGGGCACCTGCCCCAAGTGCAAGTCCGAAGACCAGTACGGCGACAACTGTGAAGTGTGCGGCGCCACTTACACCCCGGCGGACCTGATCAAGCCCTACTCCTCCGTGAGTGGCGCCACACCGGTGGAAAAGGAAACTACCCAGCTGTTCTTCGATCTGCCCAAGTTCGAGTCGCTGCTGCGCGAGTGGACCCGCTCCGGCGCCCTGCAGGAACAGGTGGCCAACAAGCTGCAGGAATGGATCGAAGATCTGCAGCCCTGGGATATCTCCCGCGAGGCCCCCTACTTCGGCTTCGAAATTCCCGGCTACCCGGGCAAGTTTTTCTACGTCTGGCTGGATGCCCCCATCGGCTACATGGCCAGCTTCCAGAACTACTGCGACCGCGAAGGCCTGAGCTTCGACGACTACTGGGGCAAGGAATCCACCGCCGAGCTGTACCATTTCATCGGCAAGGACATCATCAATTTCCACGGCCTGTTCTGGCCCGCCATGCTCGACGGTGCCGGCCTGCGCAAACCCACTGCCATCTACAGCCACGGCTTCGTCACCGTGAACGGCGCCAAGATGTCCAAGTCCCGCGGTACCTTTATCAAGGCGCGCACCTACCTGGACCACCTGGGCCCGGAATACCTGCGCTACTACTTTGCCGCCAAGCTTTCCAGCCGGGTGGATGATTTCGACCTGAACCTGGAAGACTTCGCCCAGCGGGTGAACTCCGACCTGGTGGGCAAACTGGTGAACATCGCCAGCCGCACCGGTAACTTCGTGAAGAAGTTCGGTGGCACTCTTAGTGACGAACTGGACAACCCCCTGCTGGTCCGCGAAGTGCAGGAAGCGGCCCCGCGCCTGGCCGACTTCTACGAGAAGCGCGAATTCGGCAAGGCCATGCGCGAAATCATGGCCCTGGCCGACCACGCCAACGGCTATATCGCCGACAAGGCCCCCTGGACCCTTGCGAAAGAGGAAGGCAAGGAACAGGAAGTGCTGGCCATCTGCAGCACGGCCATCAATGTCTTCCGCCTGCTGGTGATCTACCTGAAGCCGGTGTTGCCGGCGCTGGCCGAGCGCGCAGAAGCCTTCCTGCAGGTCGAGCCACTGACCTGGAGTGATAGCGACACCCTGCTGCTGGGCCACGAGATCGCCAAGTTCAAGCCGCTGCTGAACCGCATCGACATGGCGCAGATCGAAACCATGCTCAACGCCTCCAAGGAAGACGTACCGGCCAAACCGGCCAGCAAGAAAAACGAACCGAAAAAGGCCGACAACGTGGCAGATGACACCATCAGCATCGATGACTTCCTCAAGGTAAAACTGCGCGTGGCCCGCGTAGCCAAGGCCGCCCATGTGGAAGGGGCCGACAAGCTGTTGCAGCTCACCCTGGACGTGGGCGAGCTGGGCGAACGCAATGTCTTCGCCGGCATCAAGGCCAAATACAGCCCGGAAGATCTGGAAGGCAAACTGGTGGTACTGGTCGCCAACCTGGCCCCGCGCAAGATGAAATTCGGTATCTCCGAAGGCATGGTGCTGGCCGCCGGCCCGGGCGGTGAGGACATCCACATCCTCAGCCCGGACAGCGGCGCCCAGCCGGGTATGGAAGTGCGCTAACCCGGCACCGATCCCCGCTCCCCTCGTGGGAGCGGTGGTGCCACCGCGAATGCTTTCCTTCCCGAACTCACCCCGATATCCCTCCCCTGTGCGGTTACCGCCATCTTTCCGGCCAGCCACGACGTACAATCGCTTTCCCCTTGCCCCGGATATGGTCTTTCCCTCTACACTGTAAAAACGAAAAACAAGGGAGAGCGCTACCATGAACCGCCAGGCAACACTGACCCCGGACGCCATCCAGTCCAAGAAAAACACCGTCAGCGCAGAAGAATGGCAACTGCGTGTGGATCTGGCCGCCGCCTACCGGCTGATCGCCCTGCACGGCTGGGACGACCTGATCTTTACCCACCTGTCTGCCCGCATCCCCGGCGACGAGCATCACTTCCTGATCAATCCCTACGGCATGATGTTCGACGAGATCACCGCTTCCAGCCTGGTGCGCGTGGATCAGGCCGGCAACAAACTCGATGACAGTGACTTCGATATCAACCCGGCGGGCTTCACCATCCACAGCGCCATCCACGCCGTGCGCGAGGATGCCAACTGCGTGATGCACACCCACA
This sequence comes from Alcanivorax sp. UBA3183, assembly GCF_002364155.1. Classification (NCBI taxonomy): domain Bacteria; kingdom Pseudomonadati; phylum Pseudomonadota; class Gammaproteobacteria; order Oceanospirillales; family Alcanivoracaceae; genus Alcanivorax; species Alcanivorax sp. UBA3183. The sequence continues at coordinate 14,898 of NZ_DEXN01000038.1, read as the reverse complement.
CCACCGCCGGTGTGGCCGTGTCCGCCCAGCAGGAAGGCCTGCTCGCTCTGTCGCAACAGAGCCTGTTCCCGCTGGCCAGCCTGGCCTACCACGACTACGAAGGCGTGGCCCTGCGTGAAGACGAAAAGGCCCGCCTGCAGGCCGACCTGGGCGACGCCAACTTCATGATCCTGCGCAACCATGGCCTGCTCACCGTGGGCAGCAGCATCGCCGATGCCTTCCTGGGCATGTTCATCCTCCAGCGCGCCTGCGAAATCCAGCTCCAGGCCCTGTCCGGCAACCGCCCGCTCACCCCGATCCCGGATGGCATCGTAAACACAATCAAACAGCAGGCCTCCCAGGTCACCAAAGGCATGGGCGGCAACCTGGCCTGGCCCGGCCTGCTACGCAAACTGGACAGCCAGAACCCCGGGTACGCGGACTAAGCACCTGTTTAACGCGCTAGTCGAAAGCCAAGATTATTTACAGAACCTTTCCCTCCCCCTACGACCTCTCTAGAGGGTTCCCTCTCCCTTGAGGGGAGAGGGACAGGGAGAGGGTGAAAGGCCTACCAGACAATGGATGGCGCTGGCTCAATTGCCCAAACACCCCACCCAAATCTGTTTCCTCTCCCCTATTCCCCCTGTCAAAGCAGGCCAAAACCGGCCAACCTATACAGAAAGGCGACTTCCGTTAATTGTCTTGCCAGACAGGTATACGCAATGTGTAGGGAATTAACAGACACTGTCTACCGAGGTCACCGATGACACAGTCACTGGACGCTCTCTGGGAAAAGGTCCGCGCCCAGAAAACCCGGATCCCCTCTCTCTACGGCGATATCGACTTTGATGCCACCCCGGAGCGATTCACGGATTCCATGGATGTCCGCAGTACATTGCCGGCCCACTTCGCCAGGAAGTACCGCAAGAAAATCCTCGCCGACCATGAAAAGGTGGAACGGGCCCGCGCTTACACCCTGCTGGGCGACACCGTGGCCGATGCCTACGCCGCCCTGATGCCGGAATACAGCTTTCGCGACCTGATCGGCATGCTCAAGAAAGCCTGCGACGAAGGGCTCGACGCAGTCCCCGAGGCGCCACAGGAACTGGTGGACTTCATCACCGCCATGGAAACCACCCCGGACTGGGTGGACATGGACCTGGTGCGCGAAGGCGCCCGCCTGAGCCGCAACCAGATGGCCAACCTGGCCCCCTACGTGATCCGTGGTGCCTTCGTGGCCACCTTCATGAACAAGTACTCCGGCCTGCCCATGGCCATCACCGGCACCCTGGCCAACGATTCGGTGAACCGGCGCATCAACGAAACCGCCAGTTTCTTCACCACCGCCACCCTGCCCGGCGCCCTGGAGCGTTTCGGTCCCGGTTTCAAGGCCGCCGCCATGGTGCGCCTGATGCACTCCATGGTCCGTTTCAACATCCTCAAACGGGTAAAAAAATGGGACCCGGCCATCTACGGCATCCCCATCCCCCAGGTCGACCAGATGCCCGCCGGCACCATGCCCGCCTACCTGGCCGCCTTCAAAGCCATGCGCAAGGGCCGCAAGCATTTCACCGACAACGAACGGGCCATCGTCGAACTGTCCCGCTACCAGTGCTTCCTGCTGGGCCTGCCTGAAGAATTGCTGCCCGCCGAGGCCCCGGACATCATCGACACCATGCTCACCTACTCCGGCACCCTGCGCGAAGGCTACGACGATGAGACCTGCGGCGAACTCACCCGCGCCACCATGTCCGTCTACCGCCCCAAGGATGAAAAGCTGATAAGCAAGGTCCACAACCTGGTGGAGCGCAGCGTCTCCAAGGTGTTCTTCAATCAGGCGTTTCTCGGCAAAAACGACAAATCCAAAGCGAAAGAGATGGGCGTGGAACCACACCTGCTCGACTACGCCCTGTCCAGCATCGGCACGCTGTTGATCATGCCCCGCCTGATCGCCTATCGGACCCTGCAAGACATCCCCGTGGCCAACAAGATCGCGGACAGGATACTGGTCAGACGCATCAACGAATTGCTGGTGGACTATGGCCATGCGGAATTCACCACCGATGCGGCGCAGTACACTCCCACCATCAAGAACGCCACCTGATCCTGCATTAATGCCCTGCTACGACAGCGGCAAAGAGCCACAAAAAAGCCCCCTTAATCAGGGGGCTTTTTTATCATCAGGCCACAGCTTGCGAAACAGGCCGCGCGCGATTCAAGGGTAACGGTCAACCCAGACTACACACCCAGATACTCCCCAATCAGAAACGCATCCCCCTGCCCTTCCTGCTTGCCAAAGTAGCTCACCGGATCACGCTCACCGTTCTCGATAGAGCCCACCTCGCAATCAATGCCATATTGCTTGGCAAGATCATTGAAGAGGGTGACCGGCGTCTTCAGCTGCGCCTTCTTCTTCACCGGCTGGCTGATACCCAGTTGCCAGTCCTCACAATCGTCACTCTCGCAGTCATTGATCAGGGTGACCTTGCCCGCTTCGTTCTCATCCACATAGGCCTGCAGCGCCGCCTGCAGGTCAGGCAGGTTGCGCTTGAGCTTCTTTTCCTGCTTTTCATCCAGGCGATCACAGGCGACGAGAAGGTATACGAGCATATTGAGGGCCGAAGTTAAGAATGTGGTCAATATTTTACCACAAGGAGGCTACTTTCTGGTTTCGAAGTAACATTGATACCACCCAGATAGGCCGCTTGATGGGCTTGGAGAATTCAGGAAACATTTATCCACCCTCAAGCAGTGCTTTCAACGCAGCCAGCCCATGCGGCGCCCGCCGACGCATGATCCTCCTAGCCAATGGCAGTATGAAAAAACGACTCATACCATTACTGCGTCGGCTGTACATACGCCACTCGACAGTGCAGCGATGCGCGCCCAGGGATGTGAAACGCATCTCCATCCTGGGTAAGAGTGCGGGCAGGTTACCCTCGGTGATTTGAAGGTGGGGAGACTCGGCTTGCACGACAGTGATCCGAACTCGCCGTCTTCCCCGCAGAGGCACCTGAACGATTTCGTGATAGATCTTGCCCGGATTACCGTGTGGTATGTCGTTACCGGATGCGATAGCAATGACGCCAGGAAACCATTCAGAGAAGTATTCCAGATTGCTTGCGTAGGTGTAGGCCTGCGCCATGTTGCACTCGATCTCGATTGCGCTTGCGGCTAATGAGTACATGAGTTTCACCTGTTGCATTACGATGGTGATTTAATGCTAGGGTATCGAGTGGGCTTTACAGTCAAGGAATTTCGATGCGAATCGCTGAATTAGAGGCCAGAACAGGCTTGGGGCGGCACACTCTACGCTACTATGAACAGCAAGGTCTGCTGGGTAAGATTGCCCGCGATAGTAACAATTATCGCAATTATCCGGAGACTCTGGTCAGGGATGTACACCTCTTGAAGCAGATGCAGGTTCTGGGCTTTTCCTTGGCAGAAATCAGGGAGGTGCTGCAAGGCTTGCGCAGCCGCGGCATTAACTGCGCGCAAGGTGCGCGATTACTAGGCGAAAAACGGGCCAAGGTCGAAGAACAGATTGCCAATCTAAAGGCTGCCAGCCGTCTGCTCGGCAAGGAGCAAAAACGCCTGGAGGCCCGTGCACGACAGCACGGCTTTACTGTTGCTACTACTCATTAGCTCTAACGCCCGGCTCACCGAACAAATTTTTGATGGCTGCTTTTTTGCCACGCAAAAAAGGTGACAGCGAAAATTTGTCCGGTGCAGCCGCTTGTTAGACTTCTGTAGTTGCATACGAATGATCTTCTGGTGACAGATTAGAAATATCACGCATTTATAAATACTACTAATTGAGCTGCACTAAGGCCAATGCCAATAAGTCCGGATAGCACTGCTGGCGTATAAACGATGCCCCGTCCTTTTGTCCAAGTTTCCAAGAAAAGAGCCAAGAGAGTACCAATGATGAAGCTCGCCAATAGAACTTTCCAACTAAAAAGAAAAAGACCCGCGATATACCACCCCAAAAATGAAAATACAGATAACGGCGCGACGATGTTAAAAACAGTCAGTTGCGCACCTAGAGGGCTAAGTTGAACTGGATTCCGCCAAACCGTTGCGCTGAGCTGCGTAGAACAAGTAAACGCCCAAAGCGTCCACATGTAGATTTCTTGATCCAATTTAATTCCCCCTATCAAGAAAAGGGTTCGTCTTCGCCAAGGGCCCAATGATTCCCATTTTCGCAACTTTGGCTGAGACACCATTACTAAGGTCTGAAAGCTCTTCCTGATTTTTTGCATCAGGGTTAAAGAGCACTAGAGAGCAACCCAACGCAACTGCCTTGTTCGATTCAGCATGGCTGTAATACCCCTGAATCTCGTTTTCGGTGAAGATTGGTGATTCTGGGTAGACCGATGTACAAACAAAAAGATGATAAATAATTCCTTCCCGCGAAAGAACTGCATCTGGAATCAGTGAAAGATCGTTATTCACAGCCTCTATTTTAAAGCCCCCTTTTTGAGCCTGAATACACGCGAATTTGATTCCCATAAATTTCAATTCTTCATCCATTTGTTTTAGCACCTTCAATTTAGCATGGATAACCAAACACCATTTTGGAACTTGGGTTGCGCAGTTATTACCGGAATCTAGGTTTTTTGGCTAACGCCGCGCTCTGCGGAAAATTTGAAGCGCAGTGGAAAATTTATCCGACAGCAGCGCCTTGTTATATTTCAACTCAACAGTGACTTCCAATCGATTAAATCTACGGTGGCATCGAATAGCTCACGATCTAGCACGCGGCGTTTTAATCTTTGTTCACAATGCTCTACTGCGATTTTCATTGTTTGAGACAATTTTTCATTTGAAGAATTAGGGAAAAATTTTTCTGCACAGTAGCTATCTGAAACCTGTGAGTATTGTTTTTTCCTTGTGCGAACCTTTTTCTTCGCATCAGTTTCCCAATATTCACATCGAATTTGATTCTGGCCATACCGATAGAAGCGAAGGAATCCAATAATTTCGTTATATCTCCAGTCACCTCCGTATTCATTTCTTAGATAGCCTTCGTCTATTGGATAGTCTTTGCCTTGATTTTTTTGAGAAATATGGTTTCTCATTTTCTCGTAGTAATCATCTTCACTTAAACGGTAAACGGCTATCTCAAATAGGTTTTTACAGGTAAGCATCAGTTATTTGCACCCAGGATGATTCAGAAGCCCAAGGTTACAGAGATATTGTGTATTATCTTCTTGTTGCTTTTGCTGTTTGACACGCTCTTGCTCAGCTTGGATTGCTTGAGTATTTTGCAATACTTGATTCATCTGCCTATTTTGTTGAAGCTGCAACGCAAAAGAGTGATCTATATGGGCATTCGGTTCATTAGGGCGTGGCGTTGTCGTGATAACGCCATTAGGAAATTGACTTAAACTGAATTGGCTATTGGCTCTAGCTGTGGCTCCGCTCACCCACTTCAATCCACATGGCACTGTATTTAACACGCCCCGATTTTTTGTTTCTTCATCTAGCGTGTAGTAAAGCGTGACAGGGGTATAGCCTTTGGCCACGCCATTGCAATAAACTTGAGCTCCTGCCGGATCGGAAGCATAAGTGACAGAATATTGATTGCTGGCACAACCACTTATAACTGCGACTGCAAGTAGTGTGATGCAAATTTTCGAGTTACTCATTAGCTCTCCTTGAAATATAACAGTGTATTCATTAGAACGTTCCGAATAACTCGATTCCTTATAATTCTGGAGCCGAGCCCCTTTTCTTAAGAGAAAATCCTGCCATAACAATCGCTTGGCAGGCTATAGCCAATTTCCTACACGGAGTTATACGGAACGTTCCTTATAACTCCTTTCCTTTGAACTCGGAGACAGAAAAACCAAAAGCCCACTAAATCAACATGTTGGCATTTCCCTTTCCGGGTTCAACGGAAGCTTCCGTTGAAAAGGGGAATCGAAATCCCTACTTGCTGAACGTCCCCGTCGCCAAAAACACCTTCACCTGCTCAATTACCTCCCCATTACGCATCATGAACGGATGCGTCACCGGCAACACCAGATGATCCTGCATGCCTTCGACTTTGGTTCTTTCCACGGTGACCTTGCCGTCATTGGGGCCGGGTAATTGGGTGGAGAGCAGAAAGTTGATGGTGTCGCTGCCGGCGATGACGCCCAGGGGGAAGTCCACCGGGCCGAGCTGGTTGGGGACGCTGTCGGGGCCGGTGCCCATCTGGCTACCGGCGGGGCCGTTGAACCACTGGAATGGAGCCCAGTCACCCAGACTATCCACCACTTCGCTGCCCTGGTTGGGCGGGCCAAGCATGACGGTGCGGCCCATTCTCTCGATGGTGTGCTGACTCAGGTACTGGCGTAGCAGGATGCCGCCCATTGAGTGGGTGACGAAGTGGATGGTGCCAGTGGGCGGGCATTTTCCCAGGGCTTTGGGCAGGGTTTCTCTGGCGAGGGTTTGAATGTCTTTCTTGGTGGAGGGGTAGCCCTGATTCACCACCGTGTAGCCGGTGTTCTCCAGGGCGTTTGCCATTTTCTTCATGGCGTGGGCGGTTCTGGCCAGGCCATGGAGCAGGATGACGCATTGAGGGTTCTGGGTTTTCATTGTTGTGCCCTCGGTATTCAGCAAGGCCGTTTCCCCTCTCCCTGTCCCTCTCCCACAAGGGGAGAGGGGACTCTCCAGAAAGGTTTGGCTGCAGCCCTCATCTCTTGAGTGAATGGCATCGGCAAGAAGACTAGGGCTAAAACAGGCCCACAACAGCAAGCCTGCTAACAACCTCATAAAGTGTACCAGTTGCCATTCAGGGCTAGCCAAGTTGATCCAGCGCGGACGACAGCCGCGCTACCGCCGCATCCACATCGCCCAACTTGTCCAGGCCGAACAGGCCCACGCGGAAGGTCTTGAAGTCCGCCGGTTCGTCACACATGAGCGGTACGCCGCCGGCGGTCTGCAGGCCGAGCTGAACGAAGGCGGCGCCACTCTTGATGGTGTCGTTGTCGGTGTAGCACACCACCACGCCGGGGGCTTCGAAGCCCGGGGCGGCGACGCTGGCGAAGCCGTGTTTGGCCATCAGCTCGCGCACGCCGGTGCCCAGCTTCCACTGGCGCTCTTTCACGGCGGTGAGCCCTTCCTTCATGGTTTCCAGCATGGTGTCACGGAAGCCGCGCAGGGCATCGGTGGGCATGGTGGCATGGTAGGCGTGGCCGCCGTTTTCGTAGGCGATCATGATGTCGCGCCATTTGCGCAGGTCGCAGGCGAAGCTGGTGCTGGTGGTTTCGTGCAGGCGCTGGTCGGCGGCTTCGCTGAGCATCACCAGGGCACTACAGGGTGAGGAGCTCCAGCCTTTCTGGGGGGCGCTGATGAGTACGTCCACACCGACCTTTTTCATGTCCACCCAGATGGTGCCGGAAGCAATGCAGTCCAGCACGAACAGGCCGCCCACGCTGTGCACGGCATCGGCCACCTGTTTCAGGTAGTCGTCCGGCAGGATGATGCCGGAGGCGGTTTCCACATGGGGGGCGAACACCATGGCCGGCTTTTCGGCCTTGATGGTATCGACCACCTGCTCAATGGGTGCCGGGGCGAACGGTGCCTGGGGCCGGTCGCTGATGGGGGCGGCCTTCAATACGGTCTCTTTGGACGGGATGCCGCCCATTTCAAAGATCTGGCTCCAGCGGAAACTGAAGAAGCCGTTACGGATCACCAGGCAATGCTGGTCGGTGGCGAACTGACGGGCCACTGCTTCCATGCCGAAGCTGCCGCCGCCGGGCACCACGGTAACCGAGTGGGCGTTGTAGACCTGCTTCAGGTTGCTGGAAATATCCCGCATCACCTGCTGGAAACGCTGGGACATGTGGTTCAGGGAGCGGTCGGTGAAAACCACGGAATACTCAAGCAGGCCGTCTCGGTCAAAGTCACGGGGCAAATCTGTCACTGGGGGTCACCTCTGCAGCAACCGGCTCTGGCCGGTCTCGTCGCGTTATTGTCTGCCTTGGATACTGGATTGCTGGCAGCGCCGCAACCGTCCGGGGCAAAAAGCATGGCAAAAGGGGCATCAACTGCTCAAATCGCAGTCAATGACTGTCGTCTGCAGTCAAGTAAGCTTATGCATTATCATTCTTGAGCCAACCGGGGCGCTGCCTCATACTATGCGGCCTTGGCGCCCTGTAAACACCGCGTTTAACGTCTTTCTTTCTCGGCAAGCGAGCCACGATCACATGACAGAGTACGTCCTGATTCTGATCAGCGCTGTGCTGGTAAACAATTTTGTCCTGGTGCAGTTCCTGGGGCTGTGTCCCTTTATGGGGGTCTCCAACAAGATCGAGACCGCCATGGGCATGTCCCTGGCCACCACCTTTGTGCTGACGCTATCGTCCGTGCTCGCCTACCTGACCTGGGCCTATATTCTGGTGCCCTTCGAGCTGGAATACCTGCGCACCATCAGCTTCATTCTGGTGATCGCCGTGGCGGTACAGTTCACCGAGATGTTCGTGAAAAAGGCCAGCCCCCTGCTCTACCGGGTACTGGGGGTGTTCCTGCCGCTGATTACCTCCAACTGCGCGGTGCTGGGCGTAGCGCTGCTGAATGTACGCCAGGAAGATGCCACCTTTATGTCATCGCTCACCTACGGGCTGGGCGCAGCGCTGGGCTTTTCGCTGGTGCTGGTGCTGTTTGCCGCCATGCGTGAGCGTATTGCCGTGGCCGATGTGCCGGAAGCGTTCCGTGGTCCCAGCATCGGCCTGATCACCGCCGGCCTGATGTCGCTGGCCTTCATGGGCTTTTCCGGGCTGATCAAGTTATGACCGCTGTACTGATTGCCGTGGCCGCCCTGCTTGCCCTGGCCGCCGTGTTCGGTGCGGTGCTGGGCTTTGCCTCGGAGAAATTCAAGGTCGAGGGTGACCCCATTGTCGACCAGATCGATTCCCTGTTACCGCAGACCCAGTGTGGCCAGTGCGGGCACCCGGGCTGTCGGCCCTACGCCGAGGCCATTGCCGAGGGCGAAGACCACAACCGCTGCCCGCCCGGCGGACAGGACACGGTGGACTCCCTCACCGACCTGCTCGGCCGCGACGAGCTGACCCTGGATGACGAAGGCGCCGAGGATGCGGACATCCCCAAGGTGGCCTATATCCGCGAAGACGAGTGCATAGGCTGCACCAAGTGCATCCAGGCCTGCCCGGTGGATGCCATCGTCGGCGCTGCCAAGCTGATGCACACGGTGATCGTGGACGAATGCACCGGCTGCGACCTGTGCGTGGAGCCCTGCCCGGTGGACTGCATCGACATGGTGGAAGTGCAACCCACCCTGCAGACCTGGGGCTGGAACCGCCCGGCAGGTATCGGCGAGCGTCCGGACAGCCGTATTGAAGTGGTGAACCTGTGATTCGTACCCTGTTCAGTTCACGCAGCCGCAAGGTCTACGACTTCCACGGCGGTATTCACCCGCCGGAAAGGAAAGCGCTTTCCAACGGCACCGCCATTGTCCCCGGCCCGATGCCGGCGCAGCTGATACTGCCGCTGAACATGCACATCGGCGCCCCGGCCAAACCGCTGGTGGAACCCGGTGAGCGGGTACTGAAAGGCCAGATGATTGCTGAACCCAGCGGCGCGGTGAGCGCGGCCATTCATGCCCCCACCTCCGGCACCGTCAGCGCCATCGGCCCGCGCGCCATTCAGCACCCGTCCGGGATGGATGCCATCTGTATCGTCATCGACACCGACGGCAAGGATGAATGGATCGAACACGCCGGTGTGGCCGACTACACCGAGCGCAGCCCCGGTGAACTGGTGGACACCATCCGTCATTCGGGCATCGCCGGCATGGGCGGCGCCGGCTTCCCCACCAGCATCAAGGTGAACCTGGGCGACCACCAGCGGGTGGAAGAACTGGTGATCAATGCGGTGGAATGCGAGCCCTATATCACTGCCGACGACCGCCTGATGCGCGAGCGCGCCGACGAGATCATTGCCGGCATCAACATCCTGCAATACCTGCTCAACCCGCGCCGCACCCTGATCGGCATCGAGGACAACAAGCCGGAAGCGATCTCCGTCATCAAGCGAGCCTGCAAAGGCTGCGACATCGACGTGCGGGTGGTACCCACCAAGTACCCCTCCGGCGGCGAAAAGCAGTTGATCCAGCTGCTCACCGGCAAGGAAGTGAAAAGCGGCCAGTTACCGGCCCAGGTGGGCGTGGTGTGCCAGAACGTGGGCACCGCCTATGCCATCAAACGAGCGGTGATCGACGGCGAGCCACTGTTGTCGCGGGTGACCACGCTCACCGGCGAAGGCGTGAGTCAGCCGGGTAATATGGAGGTGCTGTTGGGCACCCCGGTACGCGATCTGCTGCTGCACGGCGGCGTGGATCCGGACAACATCGGCCGTCTGGTCATGGGCGGCCCGATGATGGGCTTCACCCTGCACAACCCGGCAGTGCCGGTGGTGAAAACCACCAACTGCATCATCGCCGCCACCCTGGAAGAACTGCCCGAGCCGCCCCCGGAGCAACCCTGCATCCGCTGTGGCTCCTGCGCCGACGTGTGCCCGGCCAACCTGCTGCCCCAGCAGCTCTACTGGCACGCCAAGAATGACGACCTGGATAAGGCCCAGCACCACAACCTGATGGACTGCATCGAGTGCGGCGCCTGCGCCTATGTGTGCCCCAGCCATATCCCGCTGGTGCAGTACTACCGTTATGCCAAGGCAGAAGTGCGCCAACAGGCCGCCGAACAGGTAAAAGCCGACAAGGCCCGCCAGCGATTTGAAGCGCGCCAGGCTCGCATCGAAGCGGAAAAGGCCGAGAAAGAAGCTCGTCGTCAGGCGCGGCTGGAAGCCAACCGCAAGAAGAAAGTCGAGACCAGCGCACCGTCCGTGGACACAGCCGCCCTCAAGCAAGCATCCCTGGAAGCGTCCAAGGCCTACAAGGCCGCCGTGAAAGCGGCCAAGGCTGCCGAGGCGGAAGGCGCCGCCAACATCAACGAACTGAAAGCCGAAGTGGACCGCCTGAAAGCCGAGGCCGACAAGGCCAAGGCCGCCGTGCGTGACGCCAAGGACGCTGGCCCTGCTGCCGCCCCCACAGAAGACCGGGTCGGCAACTTGAAGAAGCAGGTTGGCGAGGCATCCACGGCCTACAAAGCTGCCGTGAAAGCCGCCAAGGCAGCGGAGGAAAATGGCGACGACAATGCCGCCGACCTGCGCGCCAAAGCCGATGAACTGAAGGCCAGTGCCGACACCCTGAAAGCAGAATTGCGCGATGCCAAGGCCAGTGCCCCGGCCACAACCGCCGCAGCCCCTCAAGCCGACCCGGTGGCGGAACTGAAGAAACAGGTAGGTGACGCCTCTTCCGCCTACAAAACAGCGGTGAAAACGGCCAAGGAAGCGGAAGAAAACGGCGCCGACAATGCCGCCGAGCTGCGCAGCCAGGCGGACGAACTGAAAGCGAAGACGGACCAACTCAAGGCCGACCTGCGCGATGCCAAGGCCAATGCGCCGGCCACGCCTACCCCGGCACCTGCCGCTGCACCCGCAGACCCGCTGGCAGAACTGAAGAAAAAGGTGGGCGAGGTCTCCTCCGCCTACAAGGCCGCGGTCAAAGCCGCCAAAGAAGCCGACGAGAACGGGGCGGACAATGCTGCCGAGTTGCTCGCCGAAGCGGATCGCCTGAAAGCCGAGGCCGACCACTGGAAAGCCGAACTGCGCGAGGCCAAAGCCTCTGCCCCGGCTCCAGCGACCCCCAAGACACCGCCGGCCCCCACGGATACCCCCAAGGCCCCGGAAACCGAAGCCCCGCAGGCTTTGAAGGCTGTGGACCCAGAGGTGGCCGCCAAGCGCCAGAAGCGCCTCAAGGCCCTGAAGACCGCCTACAACATGGCCCACAAGCAGTACAAGGAAGCCCACGCGGCCCTGGAGCGCGGCGAGCGTAACGGCGATATTCCCGCCGAAGAGCTCAATGCCATGGAACGGAAAGTGGACAAGCTGAAAGGCAAGGCCGACGTGGCCCGCGATGCCCTGGACGCGCTGGTGGAAGAAGCCAAGGCAGACATCCGCGCCCACACCGGCAAGGATCTGAAAACCCTCAAGCTGGAAGCCGCCCGGGCAGAAAGTGCCCTGGCCGACAAACAGCGCGAGCTTGAGCAACAGCGGGACAGCGCCTCGGAAGTCAATCTGGAAGCCCTCAGTTCCGAATTACAGGCCCTGGAGGCGGAAGCCCAGATCGCCCGCATGGCGCTCAAGCAAGCGGTAGAAGAACAAGGACTGCAAGACTGATGGCACTGATCTCTTCAACCTCGCCCCACACCACGGTGAGCAACAACACCGGCGCTTTCATGCGCCAGGTGATTTACGCCACCCTGCCCGGTCTGGCGGTGCTGACCTGGCAGTTCGGCTGGGGCACAGTCATCAATGTGCTGTGGGCCGTGGTGGTGGCGCTGGTCAGTGAGGCGCTGATCCTGAAAGCCCGCGGTCGCCCGGTGGCCTTCTACCTGAAGGACTACAGTGCGGTGCTCACCGCCGTGCTACTGGCCCTGGCGCTGCCGCCCACCTCCCCCTGGTGGCTGACCCTGATCGGGGTGGGCTTTGCCATTATTGTGGCCAAGCAGCTCTACGGTGGCCTGGGCATGAACCCGTTCAACCCGGCCATGGTCGGCTATGTGCTGCTGCTGATTTCTTTCCCGGTGGCCATGACCCAGTGGATTGCCCCGGGCGAAGCGCCCAGCCTGGCGCAAAGCTGGCAGCTGTTTACCGGCCAGTTGCCGGTGGATGGCCTGAGCGGCGCCACGCCCCTGGATACCTTCCGTACCTGGGCCGGCAACGACAGCGAGCTGGCCAGCCACGGCATCCTGCATGGTCAGTTTGCCGGGCTCGGCTGGGAATGGGTCAATCTGGCCTTTTTGCTGGGTGGCCTTTATCTGATCAGCCGCAAGATCATTACCTGGCATATCCCGGCGGGTTTTCTGGGCGGCCTGGCCCTGCCCGCCCTGATTGCCTGGCTGATCGACCCGGTGCGGTTTTCCGACCCGTTGTTCCAGATTTTCTCCGGCGGGGCCATGCTCGGCGCTTTCTTTATCGCCACCGACCCGGTGAGCGCCGCCACCAGCCGCAGTGGCCGGCTGATCTATGCGGCACTGATCGGCGTGCTGATCTGGGTGATCCGCAGCTTCGGCGGCTACCCGGATGCCGTGGCGTTCTCGGTGCTGCTACTGAATCTGTGCGCGCCCTTTATCGATTACTACACCCAGCCACGCACCTACGGGCACAACAAGGCGAACCGGGGCACTAACAGCGCCAAACAAGGGGGTGGCTCATGATGCGCCAGGCCATCTCCCGGAATATGGTGATCCTCAGCGTGTTCGCCATCGGTACCGCCGCTACCCTGGCGATCACCAACGAGCTGACCATCGGCAAGGTAGAGTGCAACAAGCAGGCCGCATTGATGGCATCGCTCAACGAAGTGATGCCCCACGAGCAGCACGATAATGATCTGCTCGCCGACCGTCTTACCGTCAGCGACCCGCTGCTGGGTCGCAACGGCCACCATGTCTACCGGGCGCGTCTTGATGGCGAGCCCAATGGGGCCGTACTGGAAGCCACCGCCCCGGACGGTTACGGTGGCAATATTGCCCTGATCGTCGGCGTGGATACACAAGGCAAGGTTCAGGGAGTGCGCGTCGTGCCACCGCACAATGAGACCCCGGGGCTCGGCGATAAAATCGAAACCAAAAAATCCGACTGGATTTATGGTTTCAATGGCCTGTCACTGGGCAACCCTGCCAGTGACGGCTGGGCGGTGAAAAAGGATGGCGGCCAGTTCGACAGCTTTACTGGCGCCACCATTACCCCCCGTGCTGTGGTGGGGGCCGTGCACCGTGCCCTGCAATATTTCGACGCCAACCGCGACGCTGTGTTCAGCACCCTGGCGGAAGCGGTATCGGTGGAGAGTTGTGATGAGTGATGCGAACTACAAAAAGATCATGGGCCAGTTCCCGATAGGATTTAC
>NZ_DEXN01000038.1:0-746 GCF_002364155.1 Alcanivorax sp. UBA3183 | reverse complement strand
GTAAATCCTATCGGGAACTGGCCTTGGACGGGCTGTGGAACAACAACCCGGCCACCGTGCAGATTCTCGGCCTGTGCCCGCTGCTGGCGGTGACCGGCACCGTGGTCAACGCCCTGGGCCTGGGCCTGGCCACCCTGGTGGTGCTGATGGGCTCCAACATCTGCGTGTCGCTGATTCGTCAGTACGTGACCGATGCGGTACGCCTGCCCGCTTTCGTGATGATCATCGCCGCCATGGTGACGGTGATTGAAATGCTGATGCAGGCGTTCACCTTCGAGCTGTACGAAATCCTCGGTATCTTCATTCCCCTGATCGTCACCAACTGCACCGTGCTGGGCCGTGCCGACGCCTTTGCCAGCAAGAACCCGGTACTGCCAGCGGCGCTGGACGGTTTCATGATGGGGCTGGGTTTTCTGGTGATCCTGCTGATTCTCGGCGGCATGCGTGAGCTGATCGGTCTGGGCACCCTGTTCACCAACATGCAGCTGCTGTTTGGCCCCATGGCGGCAGACTGGCAGATTCAGGTGGTAGAAAACTACGGCGGCTTCCTGTTCGCCATCCTGCCCCCGGGAGCCTTCGTGGGCCTGGGCCTGATCATCGCCGGCAAGAACGTGATCGACAAGCGCCTCAAGGCCATCCAGAAAGCCAGGGCCACCGACGAACCCAAGGTGAGCCGGCGGGTACGCACCACCGGCAAAGTCAGTTAATACCTTCATCGCATCATGGTGGATAACGCCTATCGGCTA
>NZ_DEXN01000020.1:0-5708 GCF_002364155.1 Alcanivorax sp. UBA3183 | reverse complement strand
TCGGGGGTTTTTTGTTTTATTTAGGATCACGGTGAGCTCCTCTCCCTACCTCGCGGCGAAACCGCCATGTGACATCCGATGCACCGCAGGTGCCAGGGTTAGGCGCCGCAGGCGTCCCGAAGGGATAGCAAGCTTGCTTGCTACCTAAGTAGGTCATCCTTCTAGCTACGAGCTACGAGCTCCTCTCGCCACGCAGCCATAACATCGGCAGATCAGACCGCCGCGCCAAACCCCCGCCCCGAATCCAGCCCGCTCAGCCTGGATAGAAGGCCGCGTCTAGACCCCCATCCCGGTACTTGGAATCTCGTCATCCCGATAATGTGAATCCACCCAGCATCCTGGCAATGTCTCGCCAGAGGGGAACACCAGGTCTCCCTTGTTGAATGGCTCTGCTTCCTGTGCTTCTTCGCCGTGGTGGTAACGCCCTGTGACTTGGCTACGTAAAGGGTTGACCAGTTCCGTGAGGTTGACAACCTGCACCAGATGACCACTTTTCCGCTCTTTAAGAAACATGCTCTCTGCTCCCTGTGTATTCGGTAACTTTCAGGGTGCGATCAGGGGGGCAGCTCTGGCAAGAGAAAGGCCGTAAACATTATTAAACCAAGAGGGGCTTTATCCACGCTGGCGGCCATTCTATGCTGGACGCCACCAGCGATAAGCGTGGTGATAACCGTGCCATCTGCTGCTGTAAAGGCTCCATCGCTAGCGATGAAAGTGGTATGGTTGGGGTTTATTGAATCAAGCTGGGCGCTGCGTAACAGGGCGCCAGCACGGCGGTGGCTGGATCGGCATCCGGCACCGGGGCAATGATTATTGCGATTTTGCAGGGCAGGCCTGCACCAGACCCGCGAAAACGGGCTGTATCGATACGTTTGGACTTGGGAAAAGGTTAAGAATTATGACAATGGATAATAAGGCAGCAGTAATGAGCCCGCTCAAGGCGCTGGAGCAGCGTTGCGAGAAACAGGGCCAATCAGTGGCCATGGTTCAGCCCATGGGTGGTGGTGAGCTGCAGGACTATACCTGGGCCCGGATCAATGATGAAGCTCGCAAAATGGCGGCTTACCTGCAGTCGCAAGGGGTGCAGAAGGGCGACCACGTGGCGCTGGTTTCCAAAAACTGTGCGGAATGGATTATTGCCGACCTTTCAATCTGGATGGCAGGCGCAGTCAGCGTGCCGTTGTACCCGACACTGGTTGCAGAAACGGTCCGCCAGATCATGGAGCACAGCGAGTCCAAATTCCTTTTCGTCGGCAAGCTGGATGACTGGGACATCATGAAAGAAGGTGTGCCGGAGGGTGTCAAGCGAGTGGCCTTTACCCTCGCTCCCCGCGATGCGCTGAACGATTTCCCCAACTGGGGCGATATCATCCGCGATACGGCACCGATTGAACAAGTGGCCGAACCTGCCATGGAGGATATTGCGACTATTATTTACACCTCGGGCACCACGGGCATGCCCAAGGGCGTTATGCATGACTTCCAGTCTTTCTCCATCGTCGGAGAGAAGATGATCAAGGTGTATAACCTGACGCCGGAAGAGCGCATGATTTCCTATCTGCCGCTTTCCCACGTGGCTGAGCGTGTGGCGGTGGAAATTGCCCAGCTATATGTGGGTGGTAAGATATTCTTTGCCGAGTCTCTGGAGACCTTCGGCGAAGACATCAAGCGCGCCCAGCCGACAGTATTCTTCGCGGTGCCGCGTATCTGGTCCAAGTTCTACCAAAAGGCTTCTGAGGCGGTGCCGCCCAAGAAGCTGAACAAACTGTTGAAGATTCCCTTCCTGAACAAAGTGATCAAGAAGAAAGTGCTGGGGGCGATGGGCCTGGATCAGTGCCGTATCGCGCTGTCCGGCGCTGCCGCGCTGTCTCCAGACATTATCACCTGGTTCAAGAAGCTGGATCTGGAAATCCTCGAAGTGTATGGCATGACCGAGAACCTGGCCTGGTCGCATACCACCGAAGAGGGTGATCAGAAAATCGGTTGGGTAGGCACCCCCAATGACGGCGTGGAATGCCGCATCGGTGATGGCGGTGAGATACTGGTGCGTAGCCTGGGTAACATGAAGGGCTACTACAAGCAGCCCGACAAGACTGCTGAAGACCTGACAGAAGACGGCTGGTTGCATACCGGTGATGTGGGCGAGATCGACGAGAAGGGCAGGTTACGCATCACCGGTCGCGTGAAAGAGATCTTCAAGACGGAAAAAGGTAAGTATGTGGCGCCGGCACCGATTGAAAACCGCCTTTCTACACAGCCAGGTCTGGAGTTGTCCTGTGTTATCGGGCAGGGCATGGGCCAGCCGATTGCCCTGCTGAACATTACCCCGGAAGAGCAGGAAAAGCTCTCCAAAGGCAGTGAAAAAGAACATTTCACCAAGGAACTTGAGGCGCTGCTGACCCGTGTGAATCATGAGCTTGATCCCCATGAGCGCATGACGACTCTGGTGGTTTGCAAGGACGCCTGGACCGTCGAAAACAACCTGATTACTCCTACCTTGAAGCTGAAGCGTAACGAAATTGAAAAACGTTATGCGGATGACATCCCCAAGTGGGCGAAAACCAAAGGGGTGGTTTGGGAAGCTTGAGCACTCTCAAAGAGGCGGATCAGCAATTGATCCGCCTTCTTTCTGATGGGCAGTTCCGTTCCGGCTCAGAATTGGGTCAGGCTCTGGGGATTTCCCGGGCTGCCATCTGGAAGCGCGTCCAGCGTCTTGAGGAATTCGGCATGGCGCTGGAATCCGTCAAGGGAAAGGGTTATCGGCTGGCCCAGTCTGTCGACCTGATTGACCAGATTTCCCTGCAAGCAGAATTGGGTGAACGTGCGCAGCTGCACTACCAGTGGGTGACTGAATCCACCAATGCTGATGCTCTGGCGTTGGCTGGACCGGTGCGCCGACCACAGGTATTTGTCACCGAGTGCCAGACGGCTGGCCGTGGCCGGCGGGGCAGGCAGTGGCAGTCTCCCTTTGCAGCCAACCTGTATTTTTCCATCCGTTTCCCTGTTAGTGGCGGGTTTGCCGCTCTCGGCGGGCTGAGCCTGGCAGTTGGTGTGGCTGTGGCTCAGGCGTTGCAGGAGCTGGATCCGCAGTTGCCGGTAACCTTGAAATGGCCCAATGATCTGCTGATCAATGGCGCCAAGGTGGGCGGTGTACTGATTGAGCTTGCCGGCGAGATGGATGGTCAGGTGGATGTGGTCATTGGTGTCGGGGTGAATGGCCGCATGACGGGCCATCAGGCCCGCGGTATTGATCAGGTGTGGACAGATCTGGCCAGCGAGCTTGTAGAGATGCCATCGCGGACGGTGTTGGCTGCTTGTGTGTTATCTCATCTGCTGGATATGCTGCCGCGTTTTTCGCAGCAAGGTTTTGCCGCTTTTCTGGATGCCTTTGATCGCTATGATGGGGTGCGAGGAAAGTCGGTGCAGGTCCAGTCCGGTGATCAGATGATTCTGGGTGAGGCTGCGGGTGTTCTGGCAGATGGAGCGTTGCGCGTGGAAACCGCGCAAGGTGTGCGTGAAGTGTATGGCGGTGAAGTGAGTTTGAGAGTTCGATGAAACTGTTTGTGGATGTGGGTAATACCGCCCTGAAATGGCGGTTTCGCCAGGGCGAGAAGGTTGAGCAGGGAGGTTGTCGTCATGGCAGAGACTGGCCTGTGGTTATCGACACCCTGCTGAAAGATGGCGGACACATCGAGTCAATCTGGATAGCGTCGGTGGCGGGGCCATCGGCAGATGCCGAGATCGCTAATCTGTTGGCTGAGCGCACCGGGGTGTCTCCGTGCTTTTATTATTCATGCGCGGAAGATTTCGGGGTGCGTAGCTGTTATCCGGAGCCTCGCAAGTTGGGGGTGGACCGCTGGGTGGCGATGATAGAGGGCTACCAATGTTACGGGGCCAGTATCATTATCGATTGCGGTAGTGCGCTGACCATTGACGCGGTAGACGGCAAGGGGCGGTTTCTGGGGGGGTATATTGTCCCGGGGCTGGGCATGCTGCGTACGGCCCTGTTGCGTGATACCTCTGATGTGCATATTGAGCCTGCCGCGGCCCGGCCGGCCCTGGGCCGGTCGACCGGGGAGTGTGTGCATAATGGTTTGTTGCGCATGTCTGTGGCCTTCGTCACGGAGGTGGTGGTTGAACTGCGCCAAGTGCTTGAAGATACTTGTAAAGTGCTGGTGACTGGCGGTGATGCCCCGAAATTGACAGGTGCTTTCCAGTTCGAGTTTCTGCATATGCCCGACCTGGTCCTTGATGGCCTTGAGCGCGTGGCAGCCCGACAACAATAATGGTGGGGGAACACCGGTGCGGTGGATATTTTACAGCTTGCTGGTCGTGAATCTGGTCTATCTGGGGGTGCAGCTCACAAAGAGTCTGGCGCCGGGGGAGGCGGCGGTATCACTGCGTGCGCCGGCTCAGTCTGCAGGAGGAGATCCTCTGGTGTTGCTTTCGGAGCGATCCCAGCCGACCAGAGAGGGGGCGCGTAGGCCGGAAAGCGGGTCCTTGTGTGCAGTGGTAGGGCCTTGGGAGTCCCGTGATGCGGCCCATGCCGGCGCAGTGCAGCTCAAGGCTGCCGGCTTGCCTGGTCGGGTGCGAGCGCTGACCATCCAGAAGGATCGCCTTAACTGGGTGTATCTGCCGCCCTATGCGGACAGGGATCGTGCGCTGAGGGTGTTGCACGAGCTGCAAGACCATGGTGTCGACAGCTTCGTCGTCAAGGATGGTGAAGATGCAAACGCCATTTCTCTGGGTTATTTCTCCAGTGCTGAATCGGCAGAAGGCTTGCGCGTAAAGATGCGCAATGCGGGTTATCCGGCCTTTGTGCGTGAAACATCGCGAGCGGTGACCGAATACTGGGTTTATCTGGCCGATCAGAAGCCAGAAGAAAAACCGGAGCTCAATATCTTTCTTCAGGCAAATCAGTCTCTTAAGCTGGATTGGGTGGCCTGCTCCTGAATTGCTGGGTAATTATTAGGCGTTTGATCTCCAAGTGGATTGCGCCGCCATGGTCCTTTCTATAGAATTCGCAACCCTTGTGAGCTGGCGTAGCTCAGTTGGTAGAGCAGCTGATTTGTAATCAGCCGGTCGGGGGTTCGACTCCTCTCGCCAGCTCCAGCTTTTAAACGTGTCTAACTACTTGAAAACAGGTTGACAAGTGGTTGGGCCGTAAAGAAAATGTAGGCCCTTTTCTGGAGGGGTTCCCGAGTGGCCAAAGGGATCAGACTGTAAATCTGACGCGAAAGCTTCGGAGGTTCGAATCCTCCCCCCTCCACCAGATTAAAAGCAAGTCGTTCATTGAATGGCTTGAGTGGCCGGAAGGCTGGCAGGCATCGGAAAGTGTGCGGGTATAGTTCAACGGTAGAACCTCAGCCTTCCAAGCTGATGATGCGGGTTCGATTCCCGCTACCCGCTCCAGCTCCGGCAGGGTTTGGTCATCGCAAGATGGCGTGAAGGTTATGCTCTTGTAGCTCAGTAGGTAGAGCACACCCTTGGTAAGGGTGAGGTCACCGGTTCAAATCCGGTCAAGAGCTCCAATTTCCGGGCCCAGGTATATCCTGGGTCCGGCTTCATGTGTCTTGATGGTGCCAAGGTGGTCTGTGTTTATCAATACAGTCCTTAAATGTGTCTTTATCGGGTGTATGCGCGCCATATGGCGAGGAAGCACAGCCAGGTTAAGAGGTGAAGAGTCGTGGCAAAGGAAAAGTTCGAAC
>NZ_DEXN01000002.1:0-28870 GCF_002364155.1 Alcanivorax sp. UBA3183 | reverse complement strand
AAGACTATGGGAGAGGGCCCCTTGGCCAAGAACAAGCGCGATATTGATTTGAAGGTAAAGCAGGATGAGCTGGAGAGCACAGCATCCCGGCTATTCCTCTCACTGGGCTACGATGGCACATCCATGAACCGGATTGCCCGGGAGCTGGGAGTCGCCCCGAATACCCTGTACTGGTACTACGCCAGTAAGGACGAACTGTTGGTGGGTGTGCTCAACCGGCAGATGTCACAGACCCTGGTCCGCCTGCCGACCATCGTGGACAAACCTTTGAAGGAGAAGATGGCCTGGGCGTTGCGGGAGTTCGAGCAGAGTCGCGAGTTGGTGGCCACGGTGCATGCCCGGTTGGAACAGTCCGAGGTGATCCGGGAATGGCATGACCAGTTTCACCGCTTTGTGGAGGCGGCTGTGATCCATACCCTGCAAGCGGATGGCGTCGCCAGGGAACGCGCGGCCATGCTGGCGACAGTGGGTACCTTTCTGGTGGAGGGGTTGCTGGCCCATCCGCACAGTGAGAGCCAGCGCGAGGCCATCCTGCAGTGGTTTACCGAGAGCGCATTACCCGCCTAGCTCGGCCTGTTTCTAGAGGGAGAAATAGAAAACACAGAGGCATCGTATGCTTGCTCCCCCTGAAACAGAAAGCCCCGCTTGAGCGGGGCTTTCTGTTTTCGCTTGCTGAATAATCAGCCCCAGTCGCCCAGCCATTTCTTTTTCGCTTTCTCCACCAGGCCGCGGGCGTCGTGATCCCACGGGTGGAAGTTGGGGCTGTAGAACTTGAAGTAGGAGGGCAGCAGCTTGCGGAACACCCCCGGGCGGCCCCACATGTAGTTCACGGCGCCGAGCCAGGATTTCATGTTGCCCAGCTGGCCGTCTTCTTTCATCAGTTGCACCAGGTGCACGGCAGAGAATACCGGGAACAGCACGCTGACGATCATCATTTCGGTGACGCGGGTGAATTCACTGCCGCCTATGGCTTTGTAAACGTCAAAGGCCACCGCCTTGTGCTCGGATTCCTCGATGGCATGCCAGGCCCAGACAGGGGCAATGCGTGGATCCATCTGTTCCAGAGCGTCGTACTTGAGCAGGAATTCTTCAGCCATCAATGCAGTGAAATGTTCCACCGCGACGGTGTGGGCGAGTTGACGTTCCGGGCTCAGATGTTTGCGCAGCAGATTCATGAAACCCAGGATTTCCCGCTCCAGTCGTGCCAGATCCACGCCGCGTTCCTGCAGGAAGCCGTTCATCAATTCATGCTCGCGGGAGTGGTGCGCTTCCTGGCCGATAAAGCCCTTGATGGCTTTCTTCAGTTCCGGGTCGGTAATCTGATCCTGGTAGTGACGCACCGAATCAATGAAAAAGCGCTCACCGGGCGGGAAACTGGCGGACATGGCAGCCAGCAGCAGGGTTTTCACCGGATCGTTGTCCCACCAGTAGCGCGGTATGTCTTGCGCCTCGCTGAAGGCGAACTGGGGACGGCGAACCTTGGGAATCATGTCCTTGGGGCTTTTGCCGGCCAGGGTGCGCAGGGAGCCGTTGAGGCCTTTGCGAGCCTTTGCCTTGCCCGAGCGAACAGGTACCACAGCATTCATGTCAGAACTCCTCGTTGAGGTATTTGTTCAATATGGCTCATACGGTACTGGTGAACGGGCAGGGGGCGTGAGATTCTGCACGGACATTGTACTTGTCATCGGTGGCCAAATGCCGCAAAGCGGACTTCTGACAGCAACCACACAACAACTGGCATCGTTTCCGGCCTGGGTACGACAACGCAATCAGGCCGCTACCTATCCACGTGCCTTTATGGAGGCGGCGATAGACAGTGGCGCCTCGCGGGAGCAGTTGTTGCAGGTTGCCGGTATTACTCCCGGCCAGATCGACGATCCGGCCGGGCGGTTGTCGTTGCACGATACCTGGAAGCTGGGGGCGGCGGCACTATCACTCAGTGGTAATGGCAGTCTGGGATTTGCCTCCGGCGACCGCATGCCCCTCACCGCCCATGGCAACCTGGGGTATGCGCTGATGTGTGCCGGTACTCCTCGGGAGGCCATCGCCATTCTGGAGCGCTTCTGGCATCTGCGCGGGCGCGGGGCGCAGTTGATGGTGAGCGAGAGCGAGGATCGCCTGTTCATGGAGTTGGTGCTGGAGCTTTCCGCCCCGGATGCCCTGCGCGACATGCTGATGAGCTCCATGCTGACCAGCATGTATCGCGGCATAGAGTTTCTGATACCGCAGCTGCCCGAGCAACGGCAAATCTGGCTGTATGGCGAGGAGCCGTCGGGGTTTGATCGCTGGCGAAGTCGGCTGCCGACAGTGCGTTTCGGGATGCCGCAGGCCGGTATTTCCCTGGCGGGAGATATCGCGTTGCTGGATCAGCCCCTACCCACCGCCAACCCGGAGGCCCTTACTCTGGCGCTGGCCCAGTGTGAACGGGAAAGTGCGCTGGTGGATGACGCCGATGACACCTTGCGCCGTGCTCGTGCCGCTCTGGTACTGGGCGCTGACGGGTACCCATCTCCGGAGGCTCTGGCCGATAGCCTGCACCTGACGCCCCGTACCCTGCGGCGGCGCCTGCAGGAACAGGGCTACAGTTATCAGCAGCTGCTGGAAGCCGCTCGGCGCCGGGACAGCTGTCAGATGCTGGCCGACCCTGACTTGGAAATCGGCCGCATTGGTGAGGCGCTTGGCTATGGCGACCCTGCCAATTTCACCCGCGCCTTCAAGGCGTGGACGGGCCTGTCTCCCAGGGAATGGCGCAAGCGCCAGATTGGCCACTGAGCGCGTTGCGCTCCCTTGTCAGCAAACATTGTGCGTGGCACCGACTGGACTGTGAGTGGAAGATAAGTTTGGCTATCCACAGGCCAGAGGCGGTAGTGGGTGATCTTGTGGCTTTTCTGGAACCAGGGCGACACAGATGTCGCGCTTACGTGGATTAATTGACGATGAAGCCGGACGATAAAGAAACAAAGCGTGCCAATCGGAGGCTGCAGTATTCCAGCAACCGGGGGCAGGCGAGCCACCGGGTGCGTTATGTGGAAAGTTCTGCGCCAGCCGCAGGTGAATGTATGTTGTGCGTAGGCTCCCTGGCGGATCTGGGGTCCATGTATTTTCATGGGCCGATCCAGGATGCCAGGCCGTTGCCAATGCAGTTACCGGCCCCGCTACTGGGCTGATCGCGACAGGGGCTGCAGCCCATTGATTGCGCCAAGCGATCCAGCCACACCATTGCAACTTTGTTGGCAAAGCGAACAGCCATGAACAGGCCTGAGGAGTCTGTGCTTGACCCGTTCCCCCATCCTGTGATCAATTAATGGAACTTAATTCCAAAAAAATAACGGGAGGGCACATGTCATTCATCAATGGGCTGCGCAGCAGCCTTCTGGCTGGCGCAGTGATGGCCTGCGGCCTGGCACAGGCCGCTATTCCCACGTCGCTGAGTGAAAAGGTAGGCAAGCTGGCTGCAGACCAGCAGCCAGAACTGGAAAAGGTGTTCCGCCAGTTGCACGCCAACCCGGAGCTGGCCTTCGACCTGCACGATACCTCTGCGTTGGTGGCCAAGCGTTTGAAGAAACTCGGTTACCAGGTGCATACCGGCATTGCGGAAACCGGCCTGGCGGCGGTGCTGAAAAACGGCGATGGCCCGGTGATCATGTTCCGCAGCGACATGGATGCCTTGCCGGTGAAAGAGGAAAGTGGCCTACCCTATGCCAGCAAGAAACAGGTGGAGCTGGATGACGGCAGCACCCGCTATGTGTCCCATGCCTGTGGCCACGATTCCCATACCGCCTGGTTGCTGGGCATCGCCAAGGTGATGATGGAGACCCGCGATGCCTGGTCTGGCACCCTGGTGCTGGTCGGCCAGCCGGCAGAAGAACTGATTGCCGGTGCCCAGGCCATGGTGGACGACGGCCTCTATGACAAGGTGCCCAAGCCCTCCCTGCTGATTTCCGCCCACGTGTACCCGGTGTGGCCGGCGGGCACGGTGGCGGTGAAAGCGGGCCGCCGCATGGCCGGTAGTGATCAGCTGGATGTGCAACTCACCGGTATCGGCGGGCACGGCTCCCGCCCGGAAGGCACCATTGATCCGGTGGTCATGGGCGCGCGGGCGGTGATGGCCTACCAGACTATTGTCAGCCGTAATATTCCGGCCCAGGACCCGGCTGTGCTGACGGTGGGAGCCATGCAGGTGGGTGAAACCCATAACGTGATTCCGGAAACCGGCACCTTGAAGCTGAACCTGCGCTGGTTCGACAAAGGCGTGCGACAGACCATGCTGGATGCCATCGACCGGGAAACCCAGGGCATTGCCGTCGCGGCGGGTGTACCGGAGGAGCGCAAGCCCACCATCACCATGCTGGGATATGCAGAACCGGTGATCAACGAACCGGCCCTGGCGGAGAAAGCCAATGCCACCCTGGTGGGGGCTCTGGGGAAAAAACGGATCATGCCGGGCATTCCGCCGGTGATGGGTTCCGAGGATTTCCCCATGCTGGTAGCAGGCATTGACGATGCCGAGACACTGTTTGTGGAAGTGGGGGGCGGCGCCCCGGATGTGATGAAGAAGTACATGAGCACCGGCGAACTGCCGCCACTCAATCACAACCCGAAATTCCGCATCGAAAATCCGGGCCTGGCAATTACCACTGCCGTGCAGGCCAACAGCGCCTTGTTGCTGGATGCCTTTCTTGCCGGCAACGCCGACTAAGTTCGACGCACGTTGTGCTGATACAAAAACAGCGGCCTGAGCCGCTGTTTTTGTTTGCAGGGAAGAACACAGCAATCAGGGACACGCATGGATTGAGTCGATTTGTGTGTGTCCCCGATTGAAGGGGTTACATCAAGGCGAAGGCCAGATACAGCATCAGGGCCACCTGGGCCAGGAACAGGCTGGCGCGAATGAATACCAGCGGGAAGCTTGTGCCGATTAGATGCACCAGGCTTTGTCCGATGCGTGCCGCCACAATAAAGCCTGCTAGCGCGTTGACTGTATCGCTCTGGCCGGTGGCCGCTGCCACCAACACCAGGGCCGCAAACAGCGGCAGGTTTTCCAGGCAGTTCAGGTGCGCCGCCTTGGCGCGGACCAGAATGGCCGGGTCATCAACCGCCTTGCCTCGCTCCCAATGATTCGCGGCCTTCTTGCCGGTGAGTACCAGTGGCAGCCGATAGGTGGCGTAGCTGAGTGCCAGAATCAGCGTCCAGACGATGTAAATCAGTAGTGCAGTCATTCCGGTCATGGGGCAGCCCTTTTCCACGCATAAAAGCACAGCGTGGTCCGTGGCAGGGCAAGATGACGTGAAGCCCGGCGTTTACCGCTGCCACCAGCAACGTCAGGGGCTGCTTGCCTGTCTCCAATCAGCACCCAAAGAGGGAGCGTGTCCCCGCTTGAAACGGCAGGTTGTCTGACCAAAGGTCGGGTGGCTGCCCCCGGTTGCGTGGCCTATAGTCGTTGGACTCAGCGACCTCAGGAGCCACGCATGACGTTCCAGAATTTTGACGACCTCGGCCAGCACATTACCCGTATCGATACGGCCATGGTGCACGAAGGGCTGGCGGCCTGTTATCTGCTGGGCGGCGGTGATGAATACGCCATTATCGAAACCGGTACCCACAACACCGTGCCGACCATTCTTGCGCTGCTCAAAGAGCGCAAGATTGATCTGGCAAAGGTGAAATACGTGATTCCGACGCATGTGCATCTGGATCACGCCGGTGGCGTCGGTGGCCTGATGCAGGCGCTGCCAGCGGCGACCCTGCTGGTACATCCCCGCGGCGCCCGCCACATGATTGATCCGGCAAAGCTCAAGGCCGGTGCCACAGCGGTATACGGTGAGGCCCAGTTTGCCGAGATCTACGGCGATATCATTCCCGTGGATGAGCGCCGGGTGCGCACCATGGACGACGGCGATGAGGCCACCGTGGGCGATCGCAAGCTGGTTTTCATCGATACCCCCGGCCATGCCCGCCATCATTTTTGCGTGTATGACCCCAGGTCCCGTGGCATTTTCACCGGCGACACCTTTGGCTTGTCCTATCCGCCGCTGACCACCGCCAAGGGGCCCTTTATCTGCCCGACCACCACCCCGGTGCAGTTTGATCCGCTGGCATTGAAGGCCTCCATCCGCAAGCTGCTGGCGCTAGAGCCGAAACGGATCTATCTCACCCATTACAGCATGGTGGAAAACCCGCAACCGCTGGGCGAGCGCCTGCTGACAATGGTGGACGACTACGTGGCGCTGGCGGAAACCGTGGCGGCAACCGCCGTTGGAGATGCGCTGGAAAAGGCGTTGATGGCGGCCATGAGGGAGTACTTGTTTGGCTGCGCCCGTGAACACGGCTGCGAGATGTCAGACGAGCAGCTGGAGGCTGTACTGGGGCTGGATATCCAGCTCAACAGCCAGGGCCTGGCGGTGTGGCTGCAGTCCCGGCGATGAAAGCCGGTATGCATGGCTGCATAGGTCGCCTCACATTGCTTGTAGGAGCGTCGCTGGCGGCGCGAACCGGAACCAAGTGAAGGTAACAACCGCCAGGGTGCACGAAGCCAGCAATCGCGCCACCAGAGACGTTATTCGCTTCGCTCACCCTGCGGGTCGGTCTGCGGCCGTTGCTCCGCTACGCTAAGCTCCTACAGAAAGGCTGGCCCACGATTCAGTATCTTTAACGGTAATCGGCTTCCCAGGTTTTCGGTCATCCGATGGTTGCCCGCCATGTTGTTATACTGCGGGCTCTTTTCTTCAAGGCAGGCCTTTTTATGCGCGGTATGAGCCAGGACGTTACCCCCAAGCCCATCGACTGGTCTGTGCTGAAAACCCTGTTTCCCTATCTGCTGGAATTCCGTACCCGCATTGCCCTGGCGGTGGTCTGCCTGGTGCTGGCCAAGCTGGCCAGCGTGGGGTTGCCGTTTATTCTCAAGCACATCGTTGACGGGCTGGATGCCAACGACGCCAGTGAGTTGATTACCCTGCCGCTGGGTCTGTTGCTGGCCTATGGGGTGGTGCGTTTCTCCAATGTCCTGTTCGGTGAGCTGCGCGACACCCTGTTCGGTCGTGTTACCGAGCGGGCCATGCGGCGAATCGGTCTGAAGGTATTTCGGCATCTGCATGCCCTGGATCTGGATTTTCATCTCAATCGCCGCACCGGCGGGCTGTCCCGTGATATTGAGCGGGGCACCAACGGCATCAGCTTTCTGCTGCGTTTCATGGTGTTCAACATTCTGCCCACCCTGTTGGAAATCGGCATGGTGATCGGGTTGTTGCTGTGGAATTACGATGCCTGGTTCGCACTGATCGTGGCGGTAGCGGTGGTGGCCTATGTGGGATTCTCCATTTTTGCCACCGAATGGCGGTTGGCCTTTATTCGTGAGGCCAATCAGGCGGAATCGTCCAGCAGCACCCGCGCCATCGACAGCCTGCTTAACTATGAAACGGTGAAATATTTCACCAACGAAGAATTTGAAGCCCGCCACTATGACGAGAACCTGGAGCGCTGGGAGCTGGCACGGGGTAAAAACCGGCTGTCACTGTTTGCTCTCAATGCCGGTCAGTCTTTGATTATTGCTGCCGCTGTCACAGCCGCGATGATAATGGCTGCGGTGCAGGTTACCGACAAGGTAATGACTCTGGGTGATTTCGTGCTGATCAATGCCTTCATGATGCAGGTGTTCATGCCGCTGAATTTTCTCGGCTTTGTTTACCGGGAAATGAAGGGTGCCATGACCAACATTGAAAACATGTTTGCGGTGATGGACGTAGAGCCCGGTGTGGTGGATCGCGAAGGCGCTACCGAACTGGCCGTGGGCGATGGCGAGATCCGCTTTCATGATGTGCACTTCGGTTATGGCGATACCCGGAACATTATTCGTGGCGTCAGCTTTACCGTGCCATCCAGACAGAAGGTGGCGATTGTGGGCAGCAGCGGGGCGGGTAAATCCACCTTGTTCAAGCTGCTGTTCCGGTTCTATGACGTCAGTAGTGGCGATATCACCATCGATGGCCAGTCGATTCGCCAGGTCAGCCAGACCTCCCTGCGTCAGCAGATTGGCGTGGTGCCCCAGGATACCGTGCTGTTCAACACCAGCATCTTCGAGAATGTCCGCTACGGTCGCATTGATGCCAGCGACGAGGAGGTGCGCGAGGCGATTCGTCTGGCCTATCTGTCCGACTTCATCGCTTCACTGCCGAAGGGAGAAAACACCGTGGTGGGCGAGCGGGGCCTGAAACTTTCCGGCGGCGAAAAGCAGCGGGTGTCCATCGCCCGGGCATTGCTCAAGCACCCGCCGATCATGGTGTTCGACGAAGCCACATCATCCCTGGACAGCCACTCGGAAAAGATCATCCTCAAGGCAATTAGCGACATTTCTCACCAGCAGACCACCCTGGTGATTGCTCATCGGCTATCCACCATCATGGATGCGGATCGCATTATCGTGCTGGACAACGGCCAGGTGGCAGAGCAGGGCAGCCATGCTGAGTTACTGGCCCGGGGCGGTTTGTATGCGCACCTGTGGGAAGTGCAGCAGCATGAGAGTGAGTCGATCGATCGATTAAACTGAAGCGTTTGTTCATTTTTTTCAGCTTGTTCCCGGCGCTCGGGCTGGCCATGATGAGGCAACATTCAACGTGCACAGGCCATGCCTGTCATCGATCGGGAGCAACTATGTCTGACCCCACCTACACCCCACCCCGTGTCTGGAAGTGGGACCAGGCCAATGGCGGCGCCTTTGCCAATATCAATCGCCCTATCGCCGGGGCCACCCATGACAAGGCCCTGCAAGTGGGCAAGCATCCCCTGCAGCTTTACTCCCTGGCCACCCCCAACGGGGTAAAGGTCACGGTGATGCTCGAAGAGCTTCTTGAGAAAGGCCACAAGGATGCGGAATACGATGCCTGGCTGATCAATATCCAGAATGGCGACCAGTTTGGCAGCGGCTTTGTGGAGGTGAATCCCAACTCTAAAATTCCCGCCTTGATGGATCACAGCGTTACCCCGCCACGCCGGGTGTTCGAGTCCGGCAATATCCTGCTTTACCTGGCAGAAAAGTTTGGCGAATTCCTGCCCACGGACCCGGGCAAACGTACCGAAGCGCTCAGCTGGCTGTTCTGGCAAATGGGCAGTGCGCCGCTGCTGGGTGGCGGCTTCGGTCATTTCTATGCCTACGCCCCGGAAAAGTACGAATACCCGATCAATCGCTACACCATGGAGATCAAACGGCAGCTGGATGTACTGGATCGTCAGCTGGCGGAAAACGACTACATCGCTGGCGACGAGTACACCATTGCCGACATGGCCATCTGGCCCTGGTATGGCGCCCTGGTGACCAACAAGGTGTATGAAGCGGCGGAATTTATTGAGGCGCACACCTACAAGAATGTGCTGCGCTGGACCGAGCAGATCAGCAAGCGCCCAGCGGTGGAACGTGGCCGTAAAGTCAACCGGGCCTGGGGTGATCCTTCCAGCCAACTGTGGGAGCGGCATGACGCCAGCGACTTCGAATTGCGTACGCTGGATAAACTGCAAGCGAATCAATAACCGGGCCATGCCTGGCATGGCGAAAGCCCCGTCGCCGGGGCTTTCGGTTTCATCCGTTTATAGCGGGTTCACGAAAAGCTGGTTGCGTCCCTGAACCAGGTCTACCTCTCTGCCATCGCTGAATGCCAGGGTGCTGCTACCGTCACTGTCGATGTCCAGATTGATGGCGCCTGAAAGGCAGCTATCGGTAACATCAATGGTCATGTGATGAATGTTCTCCAGCGATCCGGTCAGGGTGTTGCCGCCTGGTAGCAAGGAATCGCTGCTCAATGTCCGTTGCGTGCTTACCCAGGGTATCGGGTAAGTGCCAGCTCCTGAGGTGAACTGGCGATCCATCTGCGGTGTGCCGCAGCCATCGCTTTGCAGTGAAATCTGGCTGGGCTCGGTGGAGCGATTGAGAATGTTGCTGACCCAGTAAGCGCGATTGTGATCAATGGCATATTCCGGGTAGGCCTGTGCCGGATCGTAGTAGTAACTGACCGTGCTCGGCCGGCTAACGGCCACACGGTTGGCGCTGTAATTGGCCATCTTCTGCCATTCATCCAGCAGGATATAGGTCAGGTGCTCCGCAGGTAGATGGAGGTAGAACACATAGTCTGAATTTCCGGCTACATATTTTTCCTGTAGTGCCAGAGCCGTAGTGACATGCACGATTTCATCGGCCGCACTGTAGGCATTGGCCACCGGGATATGCTCCAGATTTCCCAGGTAATCCAGCACGTTGTCTTCCGCACCAATGCTGAACTCCTGCTGCAGTTCCTGGAATGCAGACAAGGGGGCATCCAGCAGCTCAATGCCGGTGAGATCCGTCAAAGAGTCGAGCAATGTTCTTTCCAATGGCAGGTTTAACAGGCTGCCGGTAAAGCCCACCCAGTTCACCCCGGCAGCGTAATCCTGTGGATACAGTGCCGCCATTCTCAGCGTGCCATAGCCGCCCATGGAATAGCCGCTCACCAGCACCTTGCGGCTGTCGATCGGGTAGTGTTCTTCCACGTCCGCGCGAACATCCAGCACATCACGCTCCGAGAGCCCGGTATAGAAACCCCGCGGCCCGCGGCCCAGGGGGGCGGCCAGAATGCGGTTGTTGGCATCGGCGAAAGAGGTCTGGAAATTGCTCTGGTTGATCTGGCTGGCGTGGTTGGCTTCGCAGCCGTGCAGAACCAGCTGCAGCTCGTGGGGGCCGTCCTGCTCCGGCACGTAAAAACCGTAGGGCTGGTATTTCCCCAGGTAATGAAAATACTGGTCGCAGGGCAGGCCGGTATCACCCTGGCGGCCGGGGACGCCACGCAGCGAGACCCCTTCACCGGGAGGAAGCGTGTATTGGGAGGTGTAAACGCGCTGCTGAAAACCGGTGACCGGCTCCGCAGGGCGGGTGATGCGGTTTTCCAGATCGCTGCGTGAAACCACTTCCCCGAAAACGGAAATGTCGCCGTTGCCGAGCGCCTGTGACTGTTTGTCTTCCCAGAAATTGCCCGCGTCGGGAAGAATCTGTTCCGGGATAGAAGCCGCCCGGGCGGATTCATCGGGGCCACGGAAAGCCACATTCATGACCGTGCCGTCGTGCTGCGCCACCACAGCCTGAATGCGCCACTGTTCGGTTTCTGGCGCAGGAATTCGACCAGCAATAATGTTGTTGATCGGGTCGCCTTCAGCGAAGGTATAGATCTCATCCCAGCCGTCACTGCGAATGCCCAGGCCCGACCAGACGCCACCACCGGTACTGCTGTCATTGTCAGTATCAATGGCGATGACGGCGAGGCTGTCATCACTGCCATAAAGTGTATTCAGCTCGAAGCGAACAGACAGTTCATCGCCATCCAGAGCCAGTGCCAGCGAAACCAGGTCGGCGGTGTTTTCCATGCCGGCAGGGTAGCGTTGATCGCCCGCAGTGGGAGACAGCAGCCCGGGGGTGTTGGCAATCGGATTGAACACGCCGCCACCCCGTGACAGCAGATTCATTACGGTCAGGGGCGACAGGCCCACCAGGCCGGTATCCGCGCCGTAGTCATCGTAGACATAGTCACGGTAGATCAGTGTGCCGTCGCACAGTTCTGTGGTGCCCGCCACCCAGCTCTCCCGCTGGCAGTCCACCGACATGTCGGGCGGTGGCACGGGTTGGTTGGGAGTGGGGGATTGCGGGGTCGAGCCTGGCGTCTGCGACACGCTATCAGAGCTGCCGCCGCCACCGCAGGCGGTAACAAGCAGTGCCAGGCTGGCGATGGATGCGTACTGTTTTTTCATCATTATTGTCCGCCTGTGGGTGACAGCGACGGGGCAACCGGATGTGCCATGTGTCTCTTTTATGGCTGAAGGAGAGCCTGCCCGTCAGGGGCTTGAGAGGTCACAGGGCATAGCGAACAGAGAGCGCGTTATCGCGATGCTGATGGGTGACTGCAGGGAGGTTGCCACTGCCGAACTGTGTTTTTATGACTGGTTTTATTCTGTTCTTAAGAAAACGTTTTTATAGCCATTTACTGCGATGTTTTGTAATGGAATTGTTTCCCTGTCTACCTGCCCGGTGAGTCGTACAAGTTGCCTGTTGAGCAGGGGGGAGAGACTTGGTGGCGTGCACCGCTGGCGTCCTGATGGAACAGCCCGCCTGGGCTCAGTGCATCCTGCGCTAGGCGTTGCGTTTGGGGGTTGTATTGAGGGTGGCAAGGTGTGACGGTGCGCCGTGTTGCGCTACGCTGGCGCCATGACGATGCCATCGACGCCGGTTCGCTTGTCCCCCCTGGCCTGGGCCACCACCTTGTTGCCACTGGTGACCATGCATGTCTGTTATTTGTTGTCTGCCAGTGAGCAGCTGGTGCCCTGGTGTCTGCCCTGGTTCGAGGGCTGCACCAGCATTTCCCGGGCGTCCCGTTCCGGTACCGCCTATTTCGTTTTCAAGGCCGGCATGTTGCCGGCCTGCGTCTGCATGATGCTGTTCTGGTGGGCCAACCGTCACTGGCTACGCCACATGCAGGTGGAGCCAAAAATCTGGTGGTGGCTGGGGATGCTGGCGGCGCTGCCGCTGGCGCTCTATACGGTGGTCCTTGGCCATGCGGGAGATACCCCTTACCTGCTGCGCCGGATCGGCGTGGTGGGATTTTTCGGCCTCACGTTTCTGGCCCAGCTGGGGCTGAGCGTGTCCCTGCGGCACAGTCCGATGTCAGCAGCGGGGAAATCGCTGCTGCGGTTATGCGGTTTTACCCTATTGATGGGAATCGCGTCGCTGATACTGGGGGTGATCTGGCCCGAGCACTACGACACCATGGATGACGGCTTTGAATGGGCTCTGGCGGTGTTGATCAATCTGCATACCCTGAGGGTGGCATGGCTATGGCAGCGCAGTGGTTTCGCCGTGAATGTCTCATCGGTTTCCTGAGCTGAAGTGCTGACTCAAGTATTGCCATGGGTGCGTAGCAAAGACCGCAGACCGGCCCGCAGCGAATAGCGTCGCTCCTGCGGAGTCTTTTGCGGGGCGGAGAAATCCATGGTTGGGTCAGCCGGTTATCAGGTTCCGCAAAAAGTCTGGCAGACCCGCTCCTCCGGAGCCGGCGGCTGTCGATAGCTGTCGTCCGGGTCGCGATCCGCATAGGGGTCGGCCAGTGCGTTCAGCAGTGCTGTGGTGACAGCCAGGTCACCCTGTTCCGCCGCCGTTAAGGCTTCTGCCACGCGATGGTTGCGGGGGATCACCGCCGGGTTGTGATTGCGCATCAGGCACAGGGACGACTTGAGGGGTTTGGAGTTGCGACCCAGGCGGGCCTGCCAGCGCTGGTGCCAATTGATGAAGGCGTCATCCTGGTAAAAACCACCGGCGGGAAAGTGTTCGCCGGTGATATCGCGGAAGGTATTGGTGTAATCCGCCTGGTTCACCTTCATCCATTCAAGCAGATCGGTAATCAGTTTTTCATCCACCTGGTCATCACCGAACAACCCCAGCTTTTTCTTCATCATTGCCAGCCATTTTTCGTTGTAGCGTTCGCTGAAAGACTTGATGATGGCGGTGGCTTTTTCGATGGCGCTGTCCACATTCTCGTCGATCATCGGTAGCAGGGTTTCCGCGAAGCGGCTCAGGTTCCACTGGGTGATGGTGGGCTGGTTACCGTAGGCGTAGCGGCCCTGATGATCGATGGAGCTGAATACGGTGTCCGGGTCAAAACTGTCCATGAAAGCACAGGGACCGTAATCGATGCTCTCGCCACTGAGGGTCACGTTGTCGGTATTGAGTACGCCGTGAATAAAACCCACCCGCATCCAGTGGACGATCAGATCCACCTGGCTGTCCATGACCGCATCCAGCAGGGTCAGGGCCGGGTTGTCGGCGGGTTGTCGATCCGGGTAGTGGCGGTTCAGGGTGTAATCCACCAGTGCTTCCAGCAGCGCCGGGTTTTGTCGGCCGGCGGCGTACTGGAAGGTGCCCACCCGCAGATGCGATGCCGCTACCCGGGTGAGAATGGCGCCGGGCAAGGCGGTTTCCCGTAATACCGATTCACCGGTGGCTACCACCGCCAGGCTGCGGGTGGTGGGAATGCCAAGGCCATGCATGGCCTCGCTGATGATGTATTCGCGCAACATGGGGCCGAGTGCCGCGCGGCCATCGCCGCCCCTGGAAAACACCGTGCGGCCGCCGCCTTTGAGCTGGATGTCCCGGCGCGCGCCGTCCGGGGTGAGCTGCTCACCGAGCAGAATGGCGCGGCCATCGCCCAGCATGGTCAGGTTGCCGAACTGATGGCCCGCGTAGGCCTGGGCGATCGGGTCACTGCCGTCGATCTGCTCATTACCTGCCAGAATCGCAGCCCCGGCCGGGCTGTCCAGTGCCTCGCCGTCCAGCCCCAGTTCCCCGGCCAGAGCCCGGTTGAACAACACCATCTGCGGCGCCTTCACCGGCTGCAGGGGGCAGCGGGAAAACAGGTCTTCCGGCAAGTGGGTGTAGCTGTTGTCGAACTGGAAACCGTAGGGGCGGGTCATTGTGGGCGCTCTGCAAACCATGGGCGTACAGGTTAACAGGAGGGATCGGGCGGGGTCATTCGGTGTGCTGTATTGGTGGCCAGGCACTTCCTGAAAAAACCGCCAACATTCCCACAATCGAACAGAGACTGCCTAGTAGTCTTCCCGGTCGCTGCTGGCCTGCCATAACTCGAAGGCGGCCAGCCGGCGCGGGTGATCAAGTTGTTCGGTGGTCAGCTGGCGTTGCGCGACCGGTCGAGCCAGCTCCTGGTAGATGAACTGATCATCAAAACCGATACGAGCCGCATCGGCCTGGCTGTTGAGATAGAACAGCTTGTCCGGCCGGGCCCAGTAGATGGCGCCCAGACACATGGGGCAGGGCTCGCAACTGCTGTAGATCACACAGCCATGCAGCTGGTGGCTACCCAGCTGGCGGCAGGCGGCGCGAATGGCTTCCATTTCCGCGTGGGCGGTGGGGTCATGCTGGTCCGTTACCCGGTTGCAGCCCTGACCAATGATGGCGCCATTTTTGACCACCAGTGCAGCAAAGGGCCCGCCAAGGCCGTGACGCACATTCTCCTCGGAGAGAGTGAGGACCGTCTGGATCAGGTTTTGGTGATTATCAAACGGTTCCATGGTGGCGGCTCCGAGCTATTGGATGCCAGCGTCGGCATGGTTCTTTGTAACGCTTAGCGACGTGTTACCTTGCCGATGACAGTGTTATCCAGATAGTCCGCCCAGGCCTGCAGCATTTCCCGGCGTTTTTCCTGATAGAGCTGACGGTCGCTCTGTTCGTCGCCGGTCTGGTTGAGCAACTGTGACTGGATCTGTTCCGCCTGGTAGCCCAGCTCGCCCAGCGCAGTGGCAGCCAGGGTGCGCAGGTTGTCGGTGGAGACCGGTGTCGTGCGGGTCACTTTTTTCAGGGCGCCGGTGAGAGTGCTGGCGCCCAGGTGCTTCTTGCGATCGCGGGTGCCGGGGAAGATATATTCCTGGCGGCCGGTGATCGGTTCCATCTCCCGCAATAGCTCCACCGCCTGGCGGGGCAGGGGCACGGTAATGATCTTGTTGCCGTCCGGGCTGTCCGGATTTTTGCGGCGGATGCGCCATTCGCCGGCATCCAGATCCATGTCCGACCAGCGTGCGTTGACGATCTCGCTGGGTCGGGCCAGCAGCCAGACAGTCAGCTTGAGCGCCGCGGTGGTGGTGGTGCGGCTCCACTGTCCGAGCACGCCACTGGCCAGATTGAAGAGTTGCTCACGGGTGCTGAGCAGGAATTCCGGCTCGGTGCCGGAACCGGTAAGTCGGCGGCGCAGGGCACCGGTCTGCTGGAAGCCGGCCACGCCGGTATCGCGGGCATGGCCGTAGACCCGTTTGGCGATACCCAGTACCCGCTTGCCCTTGTCCAGATGGCCTTCGGCGCCCAGGGCGGCAGCCAGGGATTTCAGATCTTCCGGGGTCACTTCGCTGACCACCCGCTTGCCAATGCTGGAAATCAGGTAGTTTTCCATCTGTCGCTTGGTGCGACGGAACTGTTCTTCCGAGACCTCAAAGCGGTAGACCCGTTCCAGCCAGTCCCGCGCCACCGCCTCGAAGGTTTCCACCGAGGGGCTGAACACTTCGCGTTTTTCGCAACGGGTGAGCGGATCAGTGCCGTCGGCGATCAGCTCCCGGGCTTCGTCACGAAGCTGGCGGGCAAAGGCCAGGGTGACCTCGGGGCAGGGGCCCAGGGTGATGACCTTGCTGCGGCCATCGAACCGGTAGCTAAATTTCCAGGTACGGCTGCCATTGGTCTCTACCAGCAGGTAAAGCCCCTTGTCGTCCCGGAGCTTGTAGTCTTTTTTTAGGGTTTCGGCGTTGCGGACATCCGCGGAAGTCAGGGCCATGGCTCGCTGCAGGTCAGGTTATTGTCAGCATCGCGCAAAAACGATGCAGGGATTACAGACAATAAGCTACTCAGCTTTGCCAGTGCGTTCAATTGCTGTGCGGTAACTGCCGTTGAACGAGAGAGGG
The DNA here is from genome assembly GCF_002364155.1 of Alcanivorax sp. UBA3183. NCBI lineage: Bacteria > Pseudomonadati > Pseudomonadota > Gammaproteobacteria > Oceanospirillales > Alcanivoracaceae > Alcanivorax > Alcanivorax sp. UBA3183. The sequence goes on along the minus strand of NZ_DEXN01000002.1, from coordinate 12,409 downwards.
GTCGTGGTGTTGATGGCATGACGGTTTTACAGCCTTATGGGGCCTGTTCCATCAAATGACGGGGTTCGCGCTATTCTGCTGCGTCTGGGGATAATGCTGGGTTTCAGCGTTTGTTGGCGTATTGTCAGGGGGAACACCGTTCCCCAGGCCGTTATTTAGCAGGCGGTTGACCTAGGGCAATTTGTCACACGCCGCCGTAATACTGATGTGCTAGCCTAGAGAAAATTATGAATCCTGTTCGCAGGCCTGTCATGTGGAGGTTGCGCCCGTGGAGTTCGATCCGTTCTTGCTTGCCCGGCTGCAGTTCGCGGCCAATATCAGTTTCCATATCCTGTTTCCCACCATCACCATCGGCCTGTGCTGGGTGCTGTTCTATTTCCGGTTGCGCTACACCTTTTCTGGTGACAAGGCCTGGGAGTATGCCTACTTCTTCTGGGTAAAGATCTTTGCTCTGAGTTTCGCGCTGGGGGTGGTGTCCGGTATCACCATGAGTTTCCAGTTCGGCACCAACTGGCCCGGGTTTATGGAGCGTGCCGGCAATATCGCCGGGCCGTTGCTGGGGTATGAAGTGCTCACTGCCTTTTTCCTGGAGGCCTCTTTTCTGGGCATTATGCTGTTCGGCAAGGACCGGGTATCTAATCGTACCCACCTGATTGCCACCGCCCTGGTGGCCGTGGGAACTTCGTTCTCTGCATTCTGGATCCTCAGCCTCAATTCCTGGATGCAGACGCCGACAGGCTATCGCATTGAAGACGGCGTGTTCTTCGTGGAAAGCTGGTGGGAAGTCATCTTCAACCCGTCTTTCCCCTATCGCTTCGCTCATATGTTCACGGCGTCGCTGTTGACTGCGGCTTTCCTGATCATGGGTATCAGCGCCTGGCGGGCCATGCGCGGTGTGGATGGCCCGGCCACCTGGAAGGTGATGCGCACCGGTGCGCTGATGGCAGCTGTGCTGGCTCCGTTACAGGTATTTATCGGTGACTTGCACGGGCTCAACACCCTGGAGCACCAGCCCGCCAAAATCGCCGCCATGGAAGGTATCTGGGAAACGGAAAAAGGGGCCCCCCTGACTCTGTTCGGCTTTCCCGATGAGGAAGAAAAGACCACGCACATGGCCATCAAGGTGCCCAACCTGGCCAGCCTGATTCTCACCCACGAGTGGGACGGCGAAGTGCTCGGCCTCAATGAGTTTGAGGGGGAAACCCCACCGGTGGCGCCGGTGTTCTGGGCGTTCCGGGTGATGGTCGGCATTGGCATGCTGATGGTGTTAGTGGGCTGGTGGTCCGCCTGGCGGTTATTCCGCAACCGGGATGAAAGTCGCGAGACACAGACCTGGCTGTTGCGTGCCCTGTCGGTGATGACATTCTCTGGCTGGATCGCGGTGCTGGCGGGTTGGTATGTCACCGAAATCGGCCGTCAGCCCTGGGTGGTGGATGGGCTGCTACGAACCGCCGATGTGGTGGCGGATCACAGTAGTGCCACTGTTGCAGGCACACTGTTCGGCTATGTATTGCTGTACCTGTTCTTGCTGGTGTCCTACATCGCCACCCTGCGTTATATGGCCACCAAGCCGGCACGTTCCCTGACGCTGACGCCTCAGCAACGGGCCATGAACGACGCGGAAACTGCCGAAGGAGAAGCGTGATGGATCTGGGATACTGGCTTCCGTTGTTCTTTGCTGGCGCCATGGGGCTGGCACTGCTTATCTATGTGGTTCTCGATGGCTACGATCTGGGCATCGGCATGTTGCTGCCCTTCGCCAGCGATGACGAAAAGGATGTGATGGTGGCGGCCATCGGGCCGTTCTGGGATGCCAATGAAACCTGGATCGTACTGGGCGTGGGTATCTTGCTGATTGCCTTCCCGCAGGCGCATTCCATCGTGCTCACCTCCCTGTACTTGCCGGTGACACTGATGCTGATGGGGCTGATTCTGCGCGGGGTATCGTTCGATTTCCGGGTCAAGGCCGGCGACAAGCACAAGGCGAAATGGAACCGTCTGTTTGCGTTTGGTTCCCTGGTCGCGTCGGTCTGTCAGGGCTGGATGCTGGGCGCCTTTGTCACCGGGCTCACCGGCGATGCCACCAGCACCCTGTTCGCTGCACTGATCGCGGTGGCGTTGCCATCCCTGTACATCATGCTTGGTGCCGCCTGGCTGCTGATCAAGACCGAGGGCGAGCTGTTCAACAAGGCGGTACGCTGGGGGCGAATGGCGGTATGGCCCATGGGAGGTTTCCTGCTGCTCATTTCCATCGCTACCCCGCTGGTAAGCAGCGCCATCGCTGACAAATGGTTCACCCTGCCTAACGCCATCGGTCTGATGCCTATTCCGATCACCACAGCGCTGGCCTATGTGGCGCTGGTCTGGATCTTCAACAGTAAACAGATCCTGCACAATGGGTATGGCTGGCTGGCGTTTGTCGCCTTGATGGTAGTGTGCGTTCTGGCGAGTATCGGACTGGCCTACAGCCTGTTCCCTGATATTGTCCTGGGGCAGATTTCCATTTGGGAAGCAGCGTCGGCCACGGAGTCCCTGCTGTTTACCTTCTGGGGTGCCATCATCGCCTTGCCGATGATTCTGGGCTACACGATCTTTATCTATCGGGTGTTCCGGGGCAAAGCGACCCACCTGAGTTACGAGTAGCGATTCGCCTTGCGAGCAAGGCTCCAACAGCGGTGAGTTATGTCGTTGGAGCCTTGTTCACAAGGCGAAGCTTTTTACACTGTTCCATTATCGGAATAGTGATTTTTCTTTAAGTACTTTCTCCATACCCTTTCTCTCTATCTTTGCCATATTGATGGCAAATACCCCTTCCAGTAATTCCCATAACTCAGCTGCCGAACCCAGCGTCTGCTTTTCGCTGCTGCCATCCGGAAACCGCACCGTATAAAGATCGTTCAGCAAGGTATGACGGCGGTCTTCTCCGGTCCGCACCGCAATCAGATTGTTCACGAATTTGGATTGTGGGTGGCAGGCCACATACCAGTTGGCCATCTCAAAATCCACGGCACCCTGTTGCATCAGGTCGAAGCGATAAAGCAATCGCCACTGTTCCCCGAGCTGTACCCACAGGCTGTAATGATCCTGATGCGCCTCCACCCGAAAAGGCTCCAGCGGTGTGCTTTGTGGATGACGGGCATGGAGCTTCAGCGGGGCAGTCGGAGTCATGCCGCCGAATCCCACATCGCTGAGATACTCTTCGCCGTCAATCGTCACCAGTAGCAGCATATGCGAGCGCGGCGGCCAGGCATCGTCGGGCTGGTTCCAGTAGACCCGCCCGGTAATACCACGTGCCTGAAATCCCAGCCCAGTCAGGATTTCCAGAAACAGCAGGTTATTCTCGAAACAGTATCCGCCTCGCCGCTGAACAACCAGCTTGTCCATCAGGACCTGGCTGTCCAGTGGCACAGGGAGCCCCAGCAGCGGGTTCAGGTTCTCGAAGGCGATGGCCTGCAGGTGTAAGCGTTGCAGGGCCTTGAGGGTATTCAGGTTAGGCGTCTTGTCTCCCTGGTAGCCGATTCGCTGCAGGTAGGCATCAATATCCAGCGCCATGGTATGGGTCCCTGTCGGAAAAAGGAGAGTCAAGCATAAAACCTCAACTCAGGTTGATGTAAAGAGTGAAATTCGCTATTTAATTAACCATATCGACCTTTGTGTCGAATGAATGAAAACGATAAACCGATGGCAGTTACCAACATGGATGCTGGCTACTCTTGTGGGAGGCGTATAGATATTTCTATACAGGGGGCAGGCAGGGAGGCAGTGGCGTAACGTTATGAAAGTCTCAGTGGCAACGGATAGGCTCACCTTTACGCCGCTCACCGACGCGAGCCTGCCGGTGTTGCATGACTGGCTGGGTCGCGAGCATGTCAGCCGCTGGTGGGGGCCGCAGCGCAGTCTTGAAGAGGTGGTTCGCGATTACCATCCGGCCCAGCGCTGCTTTGGTGGCGCCATGTTTTTCTTTATCCGCCTGGATGACGAGCCGCTGGGGTTCATTCAGCGTTATGCGCCCATCGAGCATCACCATGAAGGCTGGTGGCTGGAAATTGATGACCCGGGCGTGCGTGGGGTGGATGTGTTTCTCGCCAGCGAGAGCCACCTGGATCATGGCCTGGGCAGCTCGGCGGTGAGTGCCTTTGTGGATCGGCTGTTTGATGATCCCCAGGTAACTGAAGTCATTGCCGATCCGGCGCCAGATAACCTTCGCGCCATCCACTGTTTTCGCAATGCCGGTTTTGTTGCCCGCCAGGTGGTGAAGACACCGGACGGGCCGGCCCTGCTGATGACCCGTACTCGCCCCTGATTGCAGAGCCCCACCTGGTGCCGATGCAATCACACTCTATGATGAGGCTTGCCTGCGTTCCGGTCTGCACCAGAACAGTGAAAATGCCGTGCAGTATTTCCGACCACTGGTGGCAGCCGGGGCACCAGCGTTGATCAGATTTCACTCAGCGGGATCGGCCCTGTGACATAATTCCGGTATGAATGAGAACTCATGCCATGCCAGCGGTTGACCGCAATCCGCTGCCCATCACCGATCTGCTCGACTGGAGCGATCGGGACAAGAGCCTGTTGCTGTCGGTGCTCACCGGCCTGCTGATGCTAGGGTTTCTCGGTTGGCTGCTGTTCACGGTGAACTACACCCGTTTCGGTGAGCAATTCCTGTCTGTGGAAGGGGCCTGGCTGGCTCGGGATATTTTCCTTTTCAACGTGATCGGCTGGTTGTTGCTGAGCTGTTGGGGAATGGCCCTGCACAAGACCAAGCGTCACTCGGTGGCCTACCCCAATGTGTGCATCCATTTCTTCGGTTTTTCCTTTCTCGGCATTGGTTATGTAATGGGGTTGTATAACCCGATCGTGGGCCTGGTGCTGGTGGGCTCGCCGCTCACCGGCTTTATCCTTTTTGATTTCAAGCGGGTCACCTGCAGCCTGGTGATTCACACCGTGATGGTACTGGCCATCTATGCGCTGATCGTGCAGGGAAAATTACAGTACGCCCCTATGCTCAAGGCGGACCCAGTGACCAAGGATCTGGTCTCCGTGTACTGGGTCAACAGCATGATCGCCTTTGCCACGCCGTTTCTGGCCATGGTGTTCGGCTTCACCTATGTGTTGCTGCGGCGCTGGCAGATTCGTGAAAAGCAGATCCGGGCCCTGGCGGTGACCGACCCGCTCACTGGCCTCGACAACCGTCGCGCCCTGTTCGACCAGTTCAGCTACGAGCTGGCCCGTAGTCGCCGTAGCGGCAACCCGGTGTCGGTCTGCGTCATGGATCTGGATCATTTCAAGCAAATCAACGATCGCTACGGACACGCCATAGGCGACAAGGTGCTATTGATGGTGGCCAGGGTGTTGCGGGACTGCTTGCGGGAAACCGATCGTATTGGTCGCATCGGAGGCGAGGAATTCATGCTGCTGATGCCGGAAACGGATCAGCAGGGTGCCGCCAAGGTGATCGAGCGTTGCCGGCAGAGACTCTGCGGCACGCCGGTGGTGGTGGAGGGGGAGGCGCCGTTCCATGTCAGCGCCAGCTTCGGCGTCACCTGTTCCGGTACCGGCGACACCCTGGGTGAGGAGCAGCTCTTCACCCGGGCGGATCAGGCGCTCTATCAGGCCAAGGAAGCGGGCCGCAACCGGATGGCATTCTGGTCGTTGTCCCAGGAAGCGGTTCCCGCCTGAGGGATAGCGGTCAGAATTCGTTGGAGCCTTGCTCGCAAGGCGAAGAGTTATCTGGTCGCTTCGCCTTGCAAGCAAGCCTCCAAAAAGCTACGACTCCAGCCCAGCAATCAGCGCATTCACCGCCTGGGCAAACTGCACCGGCGAATCCTCCTGAAGAAAGTGGCCACCCACCAGGGTCTGGTGGGGCTGCCCCTTGGCGCCGGGAATGCGTTCCTGCATGTACTTGTCGCCGCCCCGGGTGATCGGGTCGCCATTGCTGAAGGTGGTCAGGAACGGTTTGTCCCATTGCTCCAGTACCTTCCAGGCCTGGCGGTTGGCATCGCTGGCCGGGTCATCCGGGGTGACTGGCACCAGCTTCGGGAAAGCCCGGGCGCCGGCCTTGTACTTCTTGCTCGGGAAGGGCGCATCGTAGGCCCGTCGCTCATCCGGCCCCAGCTTCTTGAAGGTGCCACTGCCGATGATGCGGGCGATGGGGAATACCGGGCTGTAGAGCGCGAAATTCTTCCACAATTGAAACGCCTTGGGCACTTTCAGATCGCCGGTGGGTAGCATGCCGTTACCCAGCACGATGGCCCGGAAGCGCTCCGGGTTTTCCGCCGCCAGGCGCAGGCCCAGTAGCGAGCCCCAGTCCTGGCAGACCAGGGTAATGTCACGCAGGTCGAGCTGTTCCAGCCAGGATTGCATCCAGTCCATGTGGCTCTGATAGCTGTAGGCGTTGATGTCGGTGGGCTTGTCGGATTTTCCGAAACCGATCAGGTCCGGCGCCACCACCCGGTGGCCGGCAGCGGCGCAGATCGGAATCATGTGCCGGTACAGGTACGACCAGGACGGCTCGCCATGCATCATCAGCACCGGCTTGGCATCCGCCGGACCTTCGTCCAGATAATGCATGCGCAGGCCACCCACGTCCGTGTAGTTGGGCTCGAAAGGGTAGTCCAGCAGTCGTTCGAAACGGGAATCCGGGGTGCGCAGAAAATCCATGGGGCATCCTGTTGGTTCTGATGGAAAAATATGCCCAAGAAATACCAGTAGATGCCGACAATGGCCAAGTCGTTATAGGACAAACCGTGATGGTTGCCGTTGGAGCCTTGCTTGCAAAGCGAATATCCCGGTCATGGAATATCGGGTTCGCCTTGCGAGCAAGGCTCCAACGGTGGAGGGGCCGGGCTCAGGCTTACTCGTCCCAGAGACCTTCCAGGCTGTAATCACTGCCCGGCTGTGCCCAGAAGCCGCCGTCCACATAGCGGCGGTGACGATCCAGCTCGGCGATGGCGTTCATGTCGTCCTCGCTGAGAGTCAGATCCGCAGCGGCCAGGTTCTGTTGCAGCCGTTGCGGATTCACCGATTTCGGAATCACCGCGGTGCCACGCTGCAGGGCCCAGGCGATCAGCACCTGTGCCGGGCTGGCGCTGTGGTTATCGGCGATATCATGAATGATCGGGTCTTCCAGCAGCACCGGTTCGTCCTCGGCCTTGAGGCCGTCCGGGCGATCAGAGGAGCCCAGCGGGGAGTAGGCAGTCAGGTGGATGCCCTGTTGCTGGCAGAAGCGCAGCATGGCGGTCTGCTGCAGATAGGGGTGCAACTCGATCTGGTTCATGGCCGGTTTCAATCGTGCCTGGCCGACCAGGTCTTCCAGCTTTTTCACGCTGAAATTGGAGACGCCGATCTGCCGGGTCAGATTGTTATCCACGAGCGCTTCCATGGCCGCCCAAGTGGTCGCCACGGGAAGGTCGTTCAGGGACACCATGTCATCGCCGGACTGGGGAAAGGGCACGCCTTTCTTCAGGGCCACCGGCCAGTGCATCAGGTACAGGTCGAGATAATCCAGCTTCAGATTGTTCAGGGTGGTTTCCAGGGCCGGCTGCACATCCTCCGGCGCATGGTCGCTGTTCCACAGCTTGGAGGTGATCCACAGGTCCTCGCGCTGCACGGTGCCGGCGGCGAACACATCCTGCAGGGCCTGGCCGATTTCGTCCTCGTTGCCGTAAATGTGGGCACAGTCGATGTGCCGGTAACCCATCTCGATAGCCGCCTTCACGGCCTCGTAGACCTCGCCGGGCTGGGATTTCCAGGTACCCAGGCCCAGTTGCGGCATGGTGTCGCCGTTGGGGAATGTCAGTGTTTTCATCACCTGCTCCTGTAGATGCTGTGTGATAGTCCCGGTCGCTTTTGGCAGCCGGAAATAGCCTAATGACAGTGACCCTTAACAGGCGCCGCAGTTCCTGCCGGATTCTTGTCCGATTCTCCGGAATGAGCGCTTGAGCCGCTTCGGCCATTTCGCTACTGTGGCCAGCCTTTCTTTTCTGTCCGGCGGCGCCTTTTCTCGTCGCCCCCTGCTTGGAACCTGTTTATGTGGATCAAGAATCTGGTTGTGTTTGTGGGCGAAGAGGCCTTTCCTTCCTCCGTGGCCGAGCTCGATGAAACCCTGGACCAGAACCGCTGCCAGCCCTGTGGCTCCCAGACCCTGCGCACTGAAGGTTTTGTGCCGCCCCTGAAAGGGCAGGACCCCATGGTCTATGCGGTGGACGGCTTTATCTACTGCACCTACCAGGAAACCTCGCGCCTGCTGCCCGGGCCGGTGATCAAGGAGCTGCTCGACGAGAAAGTGGAGCACATCCAGGACGAGGAAGGCCGCAAGGTGGGTCGCAAGGAAAAGGCGGATCTGAAAGAGCAGATCACCTTCGAGCTGATGCCCCGCGCCTTCACTCGCTCCCGCCGTACTTCTTTGCTGATCGATACTGAGCGCAAGCGGGTGATGGTGGATGCCTCGTCCGCCAGCCGTGCCGAAGAAGTGGTGGCTTGTCTGCGCAAGGCCATCGGCACCCTGCCGGTAGCGTATCCGGCCCCCAACTCCGCCCCCTACACCAGCTTCAGCAACTGGCTGAAAGACACCAAGCTGTTGCCGGAAGGCTTCACCCTGGGTGATCGTTGCGAGCTGAAAGGCACCAAGGACGAAGGCGCCGCCGTGAAATTCACCGCCGTGGACCTGGGCCAGGAAGAAATCCTCGCCCACCTGGAAACCGGCATGGTGGCCACCCGCATCAACCTGGCCTGGCAGGATTCCCTGGAGCTGGATATCAACGACAAGCTGGAGATCAAGCGCATCAAGGCGCTGGATCTGCTGCAGGAAAATATCGACGCCATGGATGCGGACGATGCAGTGGCAGAACTGCAGGCGCGCATCAGCCTGCAGGGCAATGTGCTGCGCGAGGCGCTGGATGGGTTGTTCGGGTATTTCGAGGTGAATCCGGCGTAACGGAAAGCGGCTCAGCCTCCTGTAGGAGCGCCGCTTGAGGCGCGAACTTACTTGTGAAAGCCTTCCTCGCTTCGCTCGGTTCGCGCCTCAAGCGGCGCTCCTACAAGAGGATGGTGACATCAATCATCAATCATCAATCGTCAATGTCCTTGTCGTCTTCCTGGTCCTTGTCCAGTTTGACGATGGAGCCTTCATCGCAGTCCGGGGAATGGGTGAAGGTCTGTGTCACATCCAGGTACCCCAGGTGGGACAGGGTGCGGCGACCCAGCAGTACCGGGTAGATCATGTCCGAGCGGTCGTTCAGGGTGAATTGCTCTTCATAAATGGTGTTGCCCATGCACAGATTCATCAACACCACGGGGCGACGATCAACTCCACCGGCACCGCGGATCAGCACCTTGCGGTAACGGGGCTTCTCGAAGGTTTTTTCCATCTTTTTACCGCTGGCTTCATCGCGCACACCCACGGTAAAGCGCACCCAGTCGTCGCCCTCTTTTTCAAATACTTCCACATCCGTGGCGTGCAGGGATGAGGTCAGGGCGCCGCTGTCCAGCTTCGCCTTCAGCTCCACCCCCCAAGGCTCGATAGTGGTCTTTTCCACCCAGCCGAATACCGGGCGATCGGCGCCGAAGGTCTGGCCGGCCAGCAGTAGCAGGGCGGGGAACAGGGCAAGTGTCAGGCGAGGCATGGCATCTCCTTGATGATTCGGGTCTTCGTTAGGACAGGATGCCTGCCGCCGGGTTCCCCGGGTGTCCCGATCAGACCGATTCGGGCTCGAACTGGTACTTGTCCGGCTCGAACTTGCGGGTGCGCATCCAGTACTGGAAGGTGAAGCTGGGCCACAGGGTACGGTTCTTGCCGAATTCGTCCAGGTACCAGCTCTCACAGCCACCGGAAGACCATACCGCATCATCCAGTTGCGCCTGCAGGCGCCGGTTGAATCCTGCCTGCACCTCCGGTTTCACGTCCAAAGAGCCGCCGCCCTCACCAAGCAGTTTGTTCACCGCCTGCATCACGTAGTTCACCTGTGCCTCGATCATGAACACGATGGAGGTATGCCCCAGCCCGGTATTGGGTCCCAGCAGCATGAAGAAATTGGGAAAGCCGCTCACCGAGATGCCCAGGTAGGCTTCCATGCCGGTCTCGTCCCAGGTGTCGCGAATTTCCTCGCCGCCCTTGCCGATGATCTGCATGGGGCCGATGGGGTCGGAGACCTTGAAGCCGGTGCCGTAGATAATGCAATCCACCTCGCGCTCCACGCCCTGACCATCAACAATGCTGTGGGCCTTCACTTCCTGAATGCCGTCGGTAAGCACCGCCACATTGTCGCGATTCAGTGACGGGTAATATTCGTCGGACATGAGAATGCGCTTGCAGCCGATGGTGTAGTCCGGGGTGACTTTCTTGCGCAGTTCCCGGTCCTTGATGTTGCGGCGGATAAAGTGGCGGCCATACAGCTCGGCCAGCTTCATGGCGCGCGGGTCCACCGCCAGGCCCAGCACCCGGCTTTCCATCCACCAGTAGATGCCGCCCCGAAACAGCTTCTGTGTCACCGGCAGGGTCTTGAACAGCAGCTTTTCAATTTTCGTCATGCGCCGGTCCGGCTTGCTCAGCACCCAGGGCGGGGTGCGCTGGTAAAGATCCAGCTGCTTCACCTCGGGGGCAATGCGCGGCACAAACTGGATGGCGCTGGCGCCGGTGCCGACCGCCGCCACGCGTTTGCCGGTGAGATCGTAATCATGGTTCCAGCGGGCGGAGTGAAAGGCCTCGCCCTGGAAGTTCTCCACCCCGGGTAGTTTCGGATAAGCGGGGATGCTCAGCGCGCCGATGCCGGAGACGAAAATCCGGGTGGTCAGCTCGGTGCCGTCATGGGTGGTCACATGCCAGATCTGCTTCTGTTCGTCGTAGACCGCCCGCTCCACCTCGCAGTTGAAGCGCATGTGCGGGGTGACCCCGAACTTGTCGGCGCAGCGTTTCAGGTAATCCCAGATTTCCTGCTGAGGGGCAAACATCCGCGACCAGCGCGGGTTGGGGGCAAAGGAGTAGGAGTACAGATGGGAGGGCACATCGCAGGCGCAGCCCGGGTAGATATTGTCCCGCCAGGTACCACCGATATCCGCGGCTTTTTCCAGCACCACGAAATCATCGTACCCGGCTTCCTTGAGCTGAATCGCCATACACAGTCCGGAGAACCCGGCGCCCACCACAATTACCTGGTGGTCTGCCCGGGTAGCATTCTTATTTTTGCTCATTGTGCACCTCCCTGGTTATCACCATCATGGCGTAAGGACTCAGACCCGGCCACAGCTGTTGCGCATTGCCAGCACACAGTTACCGACGATAAACAAAGCCGAAGCGCCATGACCCGCGCGCGCCTTCTGCTCGCGTCATGACCAAGGTGGTCACCGCCACGCCGGTTACGATGGGGGCTGAGAGAAATGAGGAATTTGCGATGACAGACAAGCCATCCGCGCCCTCCCTGGGGCTGTTGCTGGGAGAAAGCCGGGCCATGTTGGCCTATGGCCGTTACCTGCTGCGAGGCCTGGGGCATCGTCAGCTGCCCGCCGGCCGTGGCCAGCCTGTGCTGGTGCTGCCCGGGTTCGGCGCCAGCGATGTGAGTACCCGGCCGCTGCGTCGGGGCCTGAGCAGGCTGGGTTACAGCGTTTACGGCTGGGCCCAGGGCACCAATCTGGGCATGAACAGCAAGCGCAAGGCCATGCTGGTCAGTCAGCTGCAGGCGATCCAGACCCGTCACGGCCAGCCCGTGGCGCTGATCGGCTGGAGCCTGGGCGGCGTGTTTGCCCGCGAACTGGCGCGCGCCTACCCGGAGCGGGTCAGCCAGGTGTTCACCCTGGGCAGCCCCATCAATGGTGACCCGGAAGCCAACAACGTCACCTCCCTGTTCAACCTCTTCAACCCCAGGCGGCCACCACCGGACCGTGAGGCCTTCGAGGCCCGTATCCCGGCGCCGCCGGTGCCCTGTACCGCCATTTTCACCAAACAGGACGGCATCGTGTCCTGGCAATGCAGTCAGGAAGAAGAGGGGCCGCTTACCGATAATGTGGAAGTGCAGGGCACCCATGTGGGCCTGCCCTGGAATCCCCAGGTGCTGGCGGCCATTGCCGAACGCCTGGCCCGCAGCGCGGAGAAAGGCAATGAGTGAGCTGCAACCGGGACGCTACCGGCACTTCAAGGGTAACGAGTACCAGGTCATTGGCACTGCCACCCATTCGGAAACCGGCGACACCCTGGTGGTCTATCGCCCCCTCTACGGCGACCAGGCCCTGTGGGTGCGGCCCCTGGCCATGTTCACCGAAACCGTGGAGCGCGACGGCAAGGTCCAGCCGCGCTTCGCCCGCATCGGCGACTAGCTCTCACCGGCCCCGTTGGAGCTATGCTTGCATGGCGAATGGGGGGGCTGTTTCAGGCAAACGCATTGCGAACCTGACAGCCATTCGCCATGCAAGCATAGCT
>NZ_DEXN01000004.1:0-67267 GCF_002364155.1 Alcanivorax sp. UBA3183 | reverse complement strand
CGTCGCAACAAAACACAACAGCTGCACCCTTCAGGCCACGCTGAGTACGCAAGGAGTTATTCAGAGGCTCCCTAACTCTACACCATCACCCTCCTCTGCGCGTGAACAGACCAGGAGCAAGATCCGTTCAGCCGTCGTCCGGAATTTCCGGTGTCACCAGTTGCGCCAGAATTTCCAGGGATTCTTGCCAGCCCTGATAGCAGAATTCCACCGGTATCACCTCCGGCACCCCTTCCTGGGTGATGGTCAGATCGGTGCCACACAGCACCTCTTTCAACGTGATGGTTACCTGCATTTCGCCGGGCAGGTTGGGGGTGGCGCGCAGGACAAGATGAAGAAGGGCGGTATTACCGGACATGATGATTCTCCTTGTTGGATGTGGCGCCTCTCTTCAGGGAGGGCACGGGTTTATCGAATACGGAGAGGGGGATTCGACAGTTCGCCATGCGAGCATGGCTCCAACAGGAATACATCCACTTTATTGGTCTTATTAAACGAAAAAGCGCTATTTTTAATCATTATTTCAGATCATATAGTCACTCCATCGAGGGACAGGTAATAGAGCCTGTTACAGGAGGACGCCATGATCGAGCTTCGCACACGCAATGAACTGGGCCATGCCCGGCACGGCTGGCTGGATACCCGGCATCACTTTTCCTTTGCTAACTACCATGACTCGCAACGGGTGCATTGGGGAGATTTGCGGGTGTGGAACGATGACACCATCGCCCCACAGACCGGCTTCCCTGCACATTCCCACCGGGAGATGGAAATCATCACCTATGTGCGCAAGGGGGCGATCACCCACCAGGACAGCCTGGGTAACAGTGGCCGTACCGAGGCTGGAGATGTGCAGGTGATGTCCGCAGGCACCGGGATTACTCATAGTGAGCAAAACTTGGAGGATACGGAGACACAGATCTTCCAGATCTGGATTATTCCGAACGCCACCGGGCTGCCGCCCACCTGGGGCAGCAAGCCGTTCCCGAAGGCCTCCCGCGACGGGCACTTCGAGGTGCTGGCCAGTGGTTACCCGGAAGACACGGACGCCCTGGCGATCCAGGCGGATGCGCGGGTGGTAGCGGCCACGCTGATTCATGGTCAGGACATCGAGTACGTGCTCGACCCGACTCGCAAGGTCTACCTGGTGCCTGCCAAGGGACGGGTGCGGGTGAATGGGGTGCTGGCCGAAACTGGCGATGGCCTGGCCATCAGTGACGAAGCCCGGCTGTCTGTGGTGGCAGAATCAGACAGCGAGATCGTGCTGGTGGAAACCGTCTAGAAAAGCCGTGATCGATACGTAGGGTGGATTAGCCTCAGGCGTAATCCACCTTCCTTGCGGTCACCCAAACCTGCCAAACGAGATGGTGGATTACGCCTACGGCTAATCCACCCTACCTCCCCAAAGAAGGGCCGGAGTGTTTCCGGGCCTTTCGCCTTGCAAGCAAGGCTCCAACAAAACCAGCCAACCCATTCCCTTACTGATCCGACTTTTTCTGCAGCGCCGTTTCCAGTGAGGCAATCTTTTCATGCATGGTGCGCATCAGGTCGAGCATTTCCTGGCGCTCGTCGTGGGCGATCTGGTTGTTGGCGTCCCGTTCGGCGCGCTGTTCGCTTTCATGCACTTCCTGGGTGGCACTGACGATGATGGCGATGAACAGGTTCAGCACCATGAAGCTGGAAATCAGAATGAACGGCACGAAGAAGATCCAGGCCATGGGATAGACGGCCATCACCGGCCGGGCAATGCCCATGGACCAGCTTTCCAGGGTCATGATCTGGAACAGGCTGTAAATGCTCGCTCCCAGAGTGCCGAACCACTGCGGGAACGCCTCACCAAACAGCTCGGTGCCCATTACCGCAAAGATGTAGAACATCATCAGCAACAGCGCTGCGGTCCAGCCGATGCCGGGTAACGCCTGCATCAGGGATTCCACCAGCATGCGAAGCCGTTTCACCGATGACAGCAGCCGCAGCACCCGCAAGATACGCAGGCTCCGCAGAATCGCCAGGGGCCCGGATGCCGGTGCCAGGGAAATAGCGACGATCAGAAAGTCGAACACATTCCAGCCGGAGCGGAAAAAGCGCGGCCCGAAGGCGACCAGCTTGAGCACAATTTCCAGTACGAAAACCGCCAGCACTATCTGGTTGAGCAGGTTCAACCACTGCCCTGCCCGCTCCTGTGCCACCGCGGAGGTTTCCACACCCAGAATAATCGCATTGAGCAGGATCAGAGCGGTAATGGTGTGACCGAAGAACGGGGTATTGAGCCAGGTGGCCAGGCGCTGTCGCCAGCCATCGGAAGATACGGAAGTTGAAGAGGCCTGCATGGACAATCACCGAATAATCCAGGAGGCGCGAGTATACCTGATACGGGAGGGGGGATTGATAGGGGCTGTTGGCGCCAGGCTCCCATGGCGAAAGGCCGGGATTGGCATCCAGACCTTTCGCTTTGCGGGCAAAGCTCCAACGGGAAAGTACGCGGTCAGTCTTCCAGGGTCACCACGGGCTCCCAGACACCGTCGGTGACTTTGGAGAGGATCATATCGTTACCGGCACGATGATTGGTGGCGCTCATCTTGATATCCACCCCGGTGACCGGATCACTGAAATCCAGGGACTCCATGGCCGCCAGGAAGGAATCGGTGGTCAGGTCAGGTCCGGCCTCGCGCAATGCCTCGATGGTCACCATGGCACCGACACGCCCCAGCACCGCACCACCACTGGGTACCGAGCCATACTGCGCCTGGTACTCATCTGCCCATTGTTTCGCTTCCGGCACATCCTTCATGCGGCTGACAATATCCTGCCAGGGGGATACACCGTAGAGTCCTTCTGTGACACCGCCGGGCGCCGCCGCCACTGCGGAATGGAAGCCGGCCTGGGAGACCACGAATTTCACATCATCCCAACCCATTTCCTTGGCGGTAGCCACCACGGAAATGATCGGCCGAACCGGCAGGGCCACGGCGACCAGCTGACAGCCAGCATCCTTCAGGCGCGCCAGGGTGCCGGTGAAATCGCTCTCGTCCGGACGGTGAGAGGTGCTTTCCGCCAGGGTCAGAGTCTCTTTGCCGGCGGCAGCATCGGTGATGGCCTGGTTCACTTCCTCGCCGAAATCCGAGGGAATGTACATCACACAGATTTTCTCGATGCCGTACTCATCGGTCATCCAGTTAACGCCTTTCAGTACCCCTTCGTGGTAGCTGGGACCGAAAACGAAACGATGGGAAAAGTCGCCCTCTTCTTCCATCTGCCGGGACAGGGCCAGGGGAAGAATGCTGGGCACGTTATTGCGGTCCATCAGAGGGAAAGCTGCCAGATTATGGGGCGTCCCCAGGCTCATCACCATGGCGAAGATTTCATCGCGGCTGATCAGCTTGTTGGTGGCCTGGGTGGCCTTGGGCACCTGGTAGGCATGATCCTCGACGATGTAACGAATCTTGCGCCCATGAATGCCGCCGTCGGCATTCACTTCGGCAAACATGTCGTTGGCCACCTGCACCGCCGGTGAGGAAAACGCCGCAAACACGCCGGACAAATCGTGCATGCCTCCCAGCTTGATTTCGGTATCACTGACGCCACGCACCGACTCGGCGGCGGCGCTCTCTTCTTCCTTGTTATCACTGCACCCGATCAGGGTGGCTGCGGCGAGAGCCGCCAGGCAAAGCTTCTTCATGATGCACTCTCCTCTCGAATTCATTCAGTACATGGAATCAATCAGGTGCTTGTGTTTTTTCTCCACGAAGGAACGCTTCAGCTTCATGGTGGCAGTCAGCTCCTCATCTTCGGCGGTGAGCAGCACGTCGATCAGGCGGAAATACTTGATCTGTTCCACCTGGGCGAACTGTTTGTTCACATCGGTAATGATGCTGTCGATCAGGTCCACGACCTCTTTGGCACGACACAGGGAGGCAAAGTTGGAAAACGGCACCTGGCGGTCCTGGGCATATTTCTCCACGTTTTCCTGATCGATCATGATCAGGCAGGTGAGATACTTGCGCTGATCACCAATCACCACGGCATCAGAAATATACGGGGAAAACTTCATCCGGCTTTCGATTTCCGCCGGCGTGATATTCTTGCCGCCGGCAGTGATGATGATGTCTTTCAAACGGCCGGTGATGGTGAGCATGCCGTCTTCCAGACGCCCCACATCGCCGGTGTGCAGCCAGCCGTCGCGGATATCTTCAGCGGTTTTTTCCGGCTTGCGCCAGTAACCGGCGAACACATGGTCGCCACGCACCAGCACTTCCCCGTTGTCGGCAATCCGTACCTCGGTATCCGGTAGTGGCTCGCCCACGGAGCCGACCTGGGCCCGGTCCTTGCTGTTAAGCGATACTACCCCGGTGGTTTCGGTCATGCCGTAACCTTCATAGAGCGGCACGCCCAGGGCCTGGAACCAGCGAATCAGATCCGGCGAGATCGGCGCCGCACCGGTAGTGCCACGACGCAGGCGCCCCATGCCGATCAGGTCGCGCACATTGCGCAGCACCAGCAGATTCCAGAACTGGTAATGCAGCCAGGAAAGCGGTGAGCGTTTGCGCTCACAGTGCCAGCTATCCCCGGCGGCAAGAGCCCGGTCGAAACACCAGCGGCCGAAACCGGTCGCTTCGTCTCGCAGGGTCATCATGGAGCTATAGATTTTTTCCCACAGTCGCGGCACTGCGGCAAAGGTATTGGGCGACACTTCACGCAGGTTCTCGAACACGGTTTCCGGGCTTTCCGCAAAGTTCACGGTACAGCCCTTGAAGATGGGCACTTCCACCGACACCAGCCGTTCCAGAATATGACACAGGGGCAAGAAGCAGAGCTGGTCGTCATCCTCATGGGCTTCCAGCACCTGCTCACCGGCGGCAAGCTGGAACAGCACATTGCGGTGGCTGATCATGGCGCCCTTGGGCGCGCCGGTGGTGCCGGAGGTGTAGATCAGCATGCGGATGTCATCGGGCTGACTTTGCGCAATGCTGGCGCTGAATTGTGCTTCCGCATCAGGGATCTGCTCGCTCAGGGCGTACAGTTCATCCAGGAACATGACCATGGGATCGTCAAAATCCCGCAGCCCCTTGCGATCGAACACGATCACTTTTTTCAGGGTGGGCACCTGATCGCGCACGGTCAGGTACTTGTCCAGCTGTTCGTCGTTTTCCACAAACAGAAAAGCGGAACCACTGTCGTTGACCAGGTAGGCCAGCTGCTCAGCGCTGTCGGTGGTATAGACGCCATTGCTGACGCCGCCGGCCCCGGCGATACCCAGATCGCAGTACAGCCATTCCTTGTTGTCTTCACTAAGAATGGAGACCGGCTGGCCCCGCTCCAGGCCCAAAGACAATAGCGCCACGCCGATGGCGCGGGCTTTTTCGTAATAGTCCTGCCAGCTATAGCTCTGCCAGATGCCCAGGTCCTTTTCACGGTGCGCAATGCGCGCTCCCCGTTCCAGGCATTGCTGGCGCCACAGTTTGACCACGGTATCGCAACCGTGGAGAAGGGTCGGTGCGTTGTTGGTTGTTGTCATCATCAGCGCCAGGTCTTCTTTCGTTTCCAGCGTTTTTCCGGTCGGTCATCCCCCGCCGACTGGCCCAGATAGAACTCGCGAATATCGTCACTGGCGAGCAGTTCCTCGGCGCTGCCATCCATGACGATGCGGCCGGTTTCCAGCACATAGCCATGATCCGCCGTGTTCAGCGCCACCTGGGCGTTCTGTTCCACCAGCAGCAGGGTCACGCCCTGCTCCTTGTTGAGCCGACGAACGATGGCGAAGATTTCCTGCACCAGCAGCGGCGACAGCCCCAGGGACGGCTCATCCAGCAACATCAGCGACGGTCGAGACATGAGCCCGCGACCGATAGCCAGCATCTGTTGTTGGCCACCAGACAGGGTGCCGGCAGGCTGGTTGCGGCGCTCCAGCAGGATCGGGAAATAGTCATACACCATTTCCATGTCCTGGCGGATGCCCGCCTTGTCGCGGCGGATGTAGGCGCCCATGGCCAGGTTTTCTTCCACGGTCAGAAACGGAAACACTTCCCGGCCTTCCGGTACGTGGGCAATGCCTTGGCGCACCAGGGCATCCGGCTCGCGGCCCTGGATCGCTTCTCCGGCCAGGGTAATGCTGCCCTTGCGCGGAGCCAGTGCCCCGGAAATGGTTTTCATCAGGGTGGTCTTGCCGGCGCCGTTGGCGCCGAGAATAGCAACCACCTTGCCCTCGAATACATCGATGGACACCCCGCGCTGGGCCATCACCGGGCCGTAGAAAGCTTCCAGGTTTTTCACCTGCAGCAGCGGCTGGGCATCATTCATGGTTTCTTTCTGCAGTGCACTCATGAGGTTGCCTCCGTGCCCAGATAGGCTTCAATCACCTTGGGATCCGCCTGCACTTCTGCGGCCGTGCCCATGGCAAGCGGCCGGCCTTCCGACACCGCCAGCACCCGGTTGGACACCCGCGATACCAGGCTCATGTCGTGCTCCACCATCAATACCGTCAGGCCCAGGTCTTTCTGCATGTCCTCAATCCACCAGGCCATGTTCTGGGTTTCTTCCACGCTCAGGCCGGAGGCCGGCTCATCGAGCAGGATCAGCTTCGGCTCGCTGGACAGGGCCCGGGCGATTTCCACTACCTTGCGTACCCCGTAAGGCAGGCCGGCAATCAGCTTGTCCCGGTAGGCGGCCAGGTCGAGGAAATCGATCACCTCTTCCACCAACAGACGATGCTGCCGTTCACTGCGCCTTACCTTGGGCAGGAACAGCAGCTCCTCGAACCAGCGAGTGTTGCGGCGGCAATGGCGACCGATCAACAGGTTCTGCAGTACCGAGGAGTGATCGAACAATTCAATATTCTGGAAGGTGCGGGCGATGCCCAACCCTGCCACCTTGTGAGCCGGCAGAGAGGTAATGTCCTGACCATCAAACACGATCTGGCCGGCGCTCGGTTCATAGAGGCGACTGATCAGATTGAAGATGGTGGATTTGCCTGCCCCGTTGGGGCCAACCAGGGTGAACACTTCGCCGGGCTCCACGGTGAAGCTGACGCCATCCACCGCTTTCACGCCGCCGAAGGAAATGGAGAGATCCTTTACCTGTAACAGACTCATCGTTGGCGCTCCGTTTTCAGGTAGGTGCGGGTGCGGCGGAACATGCCCTTGCGATACAGCGGGAACAGCTGCAGCCAGGTGCGCACCTTGAACCAGACGCCGTAGAGCCCGCGCGGTTCGTAAATCACCATGAGCAGAATCAGCAGTGCAAACAGGGCGGTGTCCATGCCCGGGTAGGCCGCGATCTTGATGCCGGCGGCGTTATCGAGAAAATCCCGGGCGATGGCGATCAGCTGGGGCAGCAGCACCACCACAATGGCGCCGAAGAAGGCGCCGTGCACCGAGCCCAGCCCGCCGATCACCACCTGCAGCAGCAGAGTGATGGAAATCAGCACCAGGAAGCTTTCGTAATTCACCGCCTGGGCCAGATGGGCATAGAGCGCCCCGGCCAAACCGGTGATGGCGCAGGACAGGCTGAAGGACAGGGTCTTGGCGCGGGCCACATTGACCCCCAGCGCCCGGGCGGACACTTCACTGTCACGCACGGCCAGGAAGGAACGGCCGGAGGCACTGCGCAGCAGGTTCAGATAACCCAGGGTGACCAGCACCAGCACCGCCAGGCACAGATAGTAGAAGGCTTCCGGAGTGGCATAGCGGTCGATCTCCATGCCGAACAAGGCAATGGGCGGGGCAAATACCCCGGCGACCCCGCCGGTAATCGGCTCGGCGATAATCGCCACGTCCTCGATAATAATACTCAACGCCAGGGTGGCGATGGCCAGGTAGATACCACTCATGCGCAGGATCGGCCGGGAGATGATGGCGCCGATCACACCGGAGGTGACCGCGCTGGCCAGCAAGGCAGGAATAAAATGCCAACCGCGTAACATCAGCGCCAGATTGGTAAAGGCACCAATGGCCATAAAGGCCGCATGCCCCAGGCTGACCTGGCCGGTATGGCCGCTGATCAGCATCAGCCCCAACCCCGCAAGGGACCACACCAGCACAGCAGTGAGCTCGCCCAGATAATAGGTGCCAAGCAGCCAGGGGGCGGCCACCAGCAATGCCATGAGGATGGCGTACTGAGCCAGGTGCCAGCGCCCTTCAAACAGATTGATATCGTCGTCGTAACGGCTTTTGAATCGGTTGCTCATGGCCTACACCTTCTTCTGGCTGATCTGCGCGAACAGGCCGCCGGGGCGCAGGATCAGCACCAGCAACATCAACACATAGGGGGCAATCTGGCCGACGCCGGAAGGTAGATAGCGACCAGCGAAAGGCTCCACGATGCCCACCAGCAGGCCGCCCAGCAGCGCCCAGGGCAAGGAACCCAGCCCGCCGATGACCGCTGCGGCAAACGCCTTGATGCCGAACAGCAGCCCCACAGAAGGCTCCACGGCGCCCTTGGCGGCAAACATGACCCCGGCAATCGCCGCCACCACCCCGGACAGGGCCCATACAATGGCGTTGATACGTTTCACCGGGATGCCCATGTAGTAGGCCGCCATCTGGTTCTGGCTGCTGGCCTGCATGGCCACGCCAAGCCGGGTGCGGGCAAAGAAGAAGTAGAGAATGGCGGTAAGCGCCACGGTGGTAATGATGATCACCGCATCCACCACCGGGATCATCAGTTCTCCCACCGTCCAGACCAGGCCGATAAAGGGCGTTTCCAGGGAGGTGGGATCATGGCCCCAGATCACCCCGGCCACGAAACGGATCAGAAAGCCCAGCGCGATGGTAAGAATCACCATGGCGAATTGCGGCTGCCCGAAGATGGCACGCAATACGAAACGATCGAGGAGGTAGCCGAACAGGCCGAGGATCAACGCCGCCAGAGTAATGCCGACCAGAAAAGGCAGATCCGCATAGCTGGTGTTGATGAAGGTAACGCCGAGAAAGGCCCCCAGCATCATCATGTCGCCCTGGGCGAAGTTGACCGCTTCGGATGCCTTGTAGATCAATACAAAACCCAGTGCCAACAGCCCGTAAATACAGCCATTGGCAATCCCGCTGACCAGCAGCTGGAGTATATCCATGGTCCCTCTCTCCCGGGGGGGTTATTATTCTGTTGCTTTTTTATTCAATCGACCCGAGCCTAGCGGAAGTCCGACATTCTCACCAGTATGTAAAATGTAACAGGATCAGAATGAGATTGAAGGGACTTCCTGCTCCTGCATTCTCCGCCACTTCCGGTATGCTTGGCTGTCATCCAGCAGACCTCAGTACACCATGAATGTAAATGATCGCCATCGCATTGATGACATTGCCCGGGTTCTCGGTCGGGCGTTTTATCAGGATCCGCTTTTCACTTATTTCTTTCCGGATGACCAGCGCCGCCAGGCGTTGTCGCATCATACCTTTCGCTTCCTGGCCCTCCATGCGCACCACCGGGGAGAAATCTGCACCACGCCGGGATCCGTGGACGGGGCTGCCGTGTGGCTGCCATCCCAGGCATTGCATCGCAGTGTGCTGGATATGGTGCGCTTTGGTGCCCTGCCCATGTTGCGCCAGGGACCGGCGGCGGTGAAACGGCAGCTGGATGCCGGGGATGCCATGCAAAAGGTGCATGACGCGCTGATGCAAAAGCCTCACGCCTACCTGTTATTGCTGGGGATTGATCCGCAGAAGCAGGGCCAGGGGCTGGCCACACGGCTGTTGCAGCCAACGCTGGACCGGCTGGATCGGGAAGGACTGTCTGCCTATCTGGATACCCATAACCCGGACAATGTGTCGCTCTACCGGCGCTTCGGGTTTGAGGTGGTGCATGAGGCGCTGATGCCGGGAACGGAGGTGCGGCACTGGGCGATGGTGCGGGGAAACCGCTAGCGAGGAACGTCCCTCGCCGTTGGAGCTTTGTTCACAAAGCGAACCGGCCTGCCTGATTCGCCATGCGAGCATGGCTCCAACGGAGGGAAAGCCGGGTTCAGCCTACGCCCTGACTTTTCAGGTAATCGTCGTAGCTACCGTGGAAGTCGACGATACCCGTGGGAGTGATTTCAATAATCCGGGTGGCCAGGGAGGACACGAATTCCCGGTCGTGGCTGACGAACAGCAAGGTACCCGGGTAGTTTTCCAGCGCCAGGTTCAAGGACTCGATGCATTCCATGTCCATGTGGTTGGTGGGCTCATCCAGCAGCAGGATGTTGGGCCGTTGCAGCATGATCTTGCCGAACAACATACGCCCCTGCTCGCCCCCGGAGATCACCTTCACGGATTTACCGATATCTTTCTGGGAAAACAGCAGCCGCCCCAGAGTACCCCGGATGACCTGTTCATCATCCTTTTCCTGACCCCACTGGTTCATCCACGCAAACAGGTCCATATCGTCGGCAAAGTCGCGGGCGTGATCCTGAGCGTAATAGCCCCGCTCACTGTTCTCGGACCATTTCACTTCCCCGGCGGTGGGCTCCAGCTCCCCCACCAGACAGCGCAGCAGGGTGGATTTGCCGATACCGTTGGGGCCGATAATGGCGATGCGCTCGCCCACTTCCACACGCAGGTCCAGGCCGGAAAACAGTTCCTGGTCAAAAGTCTTGGCCAGGCCTTTCACTTCCAGCGCGTTGCGGAACAACTTCTTGTCCTGCTCGAAAATGATGTAAGGGTTCTGACGGCTGGAGGGTTTCACTTCATCCAGCTTGATCTTGTCGATCTGCTTGGCGCGGCTGGTGGCCTGCTTGGACTTGGAGGCGTTGGCGCTAAAGCGGCTGACGAAGGTTTTCAGCTCGGCGATCTGCTGTTTCTTCTTGGCATTGTCCGAATGCAGGCGCTCGCGGGCCTGGGTGGCCGCGGTCATGTATTCATCATAGTTGCCCGGGTAGAGGCGCACCTCGCCGTAATCCAGATCTGCCATATGGGTGCAGACGCTGTTGAGGAAGTGGCGATCGTGGGAAATGATGACCATGGTGCACTGGCGCTGGTTGAGAACCTCTTCCAGCCAGCGGATGGTATTGATGTCCAGGTTGTTGGTGGGCTCATCCAGCAACATGATTTCCGGGTCGGCGAACAGGGCCTGGGCCAACAGCACACGCAGCTTCCAGCCGGGGGCGATTTCGCTCATGGGGCCGAAGTGCTGCTCCACCGGAATATCCAGACCCAGCAACAGTTCACCGGCGCGGGATTCGGCGGTGTAGCCGTCCAGCTCGGCGAATTCCGCTTCCAGCTCACCGGCGCGGATGCCATCTTCCTCGCTCATTTCCGCCTTGGCGTAGATGCCGTCGCGCTCTTCCTTGATCTTCCACAACTCTTCGTTGCCCATGATCACGGTGTCCACCACCGAGTATTTCTCGTAGGCGAATTGATCCTGGCGCAGCTTGCCGATGCGCTCGTCCGGGTCCTTGGACACATTGCCGGCGGACGGCTCCAGGTCGCCCCCGAGGATCTTCATCAGGGTGGATTTGCCGCAGCCGTTGGCGCCGATCAGGCCGTAACGGTTGCCGTTGCCGAATTTCACGGACACGTTTTCAAACAGCGGTTTGGCACCGAACTGCATGGTGAGGTTGGCGGTTGTAAGCAATGTTTTGTACCGGTTGGAAAAGCGAAAAGCGCGGCTGACGACCGTCGAAATCAAGAGGGCCAGCGGCGTAGGAGTGCGCGAAGCGCGCGCATTGTCGCACAGCCACCGCCCCCGGGACAGGGCCGGAAGCTGGTGTAGGGTGCACGGAGGGCAGCGAACTGCAGCATCAAACGTATAAAAAGCCGCCGTTGGAGCTTTGCTCGCAAAGCGAAGCTCTACAAGCACCGGGAAGGCGTTACCCTTCGCTTTGCGAGCAAAGCTCCAACGATGAAACGATGTAGAGGTCCCACGATGCCGTCACGGCAATCGCTTAGTAGCCGGTGAACAGCTCGGCGGATTCGCCTTCCAGCACATAGCCTGCGGTGCCGTATTCGGTGTCCTGGCTGGAGACCTTGAGGTTGCCTTCCAGCCACAGGGCCTCGAACACCAGGTCCAGGGGCACACCCTGCCCTTTCATCTTCACCAGGATAATCTGGTTACGGGGCGGCGGTGGCGTGTGGATACAGGCGCCGAAGTACGGCACCAGCAGGAATTCGCGCACGTATTCCTCGTCTCCATCCAGCGGCACCCCATAGCCGGGCAGGCGCACGACGGTGTTATCCAGCTCGGCCTTCAGCGGCGCTTCCCGCCAGGCCTTGTCGATGGCATCCATCATTTGCTCGCCACGCGCATCACCGTCATCGATATCTTCCGGTGGCTGATCACCGTAAATTTTGCTGAATAATTCCTCGTAGACCGCATTGACGTCGTAGTCCGCAGGGACTAGATCATCCCATTCCAGTTCGCGGGCCGCCCAGCCCGGCAAGCTGATCAACAGACACAGAAAGATGATCAGACTACGCATATCAGTTCCTCGGGGTCAGGCCATCGGCCAGGCTGTTGCGGAAGGCTTTTTCCGCTGGAATCAGGCCGGCCAGGGAACCGGCCAGCAGGATCGCCGCAAGGGTAGGCAATTCCCGCACCGACAGGAAGGTGTCCGGCAGGCGCAGGGACCATTCCGCCAGTGCCAGCGGCGCCAGTGCCCACTGTGCCACAAACAGCAGCGTCAGCCCCAGCAGGCTGCCGATCACCGTGACAAGCAGACTCTCGCCCACGATCACGCCATAGACGGCAAGCCGACCGGCGCCAGCGGCGCGCAGCACCGCCAGTTCGTGGCGGCGCCCTTCCAGGGCAGCCAGAATGGTGGACACCAGCACCAGTAACGCCACCAGCAATACCGCCATGGAGGTGGCCCGCAGGGCGTTTTCCCCCACCGCTGTCATGCGCCATAGTCGCTGCAGCTGGACACCGGGAATAATGGCGCTTAGCGGTTCTGCCTTATAGCGGGACAATTCCCGTTGCAG
Organism: Alcanivorax sp. UBA3183; assembly: GCF_002364155.1. Classification (NCBI taxonomy): domain Bacteria; kingdom Pseudomonadati; phylum Pseudomonadota; class Gammaproteobacteria; order Oceanospirillales; family Alcanivoracaceae; genus Alcanivorax; species Alcanivorax sp. UBA3183. The sequence goes on along the minus strand of NZ_DEXN01000004.1, from coordinate 54,383 downwards.
GCTGAGTACGGCGGTGCGTCGCTCCAGACCCAGCATCACTGCATTGACCGAATCCGGAGTGTCGGCCCGTTGACCGGGCCGGGGCGGTAGCCCGGAACGAAACTGGCCGCCGCTGTGAATGGCGGCCATGCCGGCCAGGGAAACATGCACGCTCTGATCCACCGGGGTGCCGGTAGCGGACAGCACGCCCACCACAGTAAACGGGTGGTTATCGTGCGCGATAATGGCCGGGCCGCTGGCACCATGGGCAAGCACCATATCGTCTCCCAGCTGATAGCCCAGCCGCTGGGCCACCGCACTACCGAGCACCACCTGATCCTCGCCGGCAAACCATTGCCCGTCAGCCAGGGACAGCGCCTGGTCCTGTCCATAGCGATAATGGGCCAGGTAGCTGTCGTTGGTGGCCACCACCGGGAAGCCTCGATGGGAGTCGCCGAGGGCGATGGGAATCCACCACTTCACGTCCGGGTGGTCGGCCAGATGCTCCACCGTGTCCCAGCGAATGCCGGCGGTGGGATCACTGAGCCGGAACACGCTGTACAGCAGGATATTCATGGGACCGCCCCGAGCGCTGACAATCAGATCAATGCCGGACACGGTGCTGGCAAAATTGGCGCGCACCTGGTGACGCAGCCGCTCGATACCCACGATCATCACCAGACTCAGGGCGATGGCCACCACGATCAGGGTGGCAGAGGTTTTACGCGTGCGCAGGGAGGCAAGCACAATTCTAGGCAGCATGGTGCTCCCCCCCGTTCAGTGCCGAGAACGCGATGCTGCGGTGGAAATGGTCCGCCACCTGGTTGTCGTGGCTGACCATCAGCAAGGCACTGCCGGCGTGTTCACAGTGTTCGCAGAGCAATGCCAAAAGGGTATCGCGGCTGTGGCTATCCAGGGCCGAGGTGGGTTCGTCGGCGATGATCAGATCCGGTTTCCCGAACAGGGCCCGGGCGGCCGCCACCCGCTGTTGCTGGCCGAATGACAGCTGCCAGGCGGGCAAAGCTGAGGTGGCTGCATCCAACCCCAGACGGGTCAGCAGATCCTGTGCCGCGACCCTTCGCTGCTTGTTATTGCCGGCCGCTTCCAGTTCACAGCGTCGCCGGGAGAACCCGGCACTGAGACAGACGTTATCCACCGCAGTCAGGTACGGCAGCAGGTTGAAGGCCTGGAAGATGACACCGATATGGTCCGCCCGAAAAGCGTCCCGGCGCCGTTGCGACAAAGAGGAAAACGCTTTGCCGGCCACCCGGATGTCACCCTGCTGAGCCGGCCTGATGCCGGTAATCAGCGACAGCAAGGTGCTTTTCCCGCAACCACTGGGGCCATGCAGCAGCACCCGCTCACCGGCCTGCAGCACAAAGCGATCGATATGAATGAAAGGCCGGGCTTGCCCCGGGTGCTGATAACGCAAGCTATCCAGTTCAAGTACCACAGTTACTCCAGGGGAATGCGGGTGTTACCGGGCGCCAGACGCAAAGCGCTCTGCCCGTCAGGCAATAACAGGATGACCTCGGTAGCCAGACCGGAAAAAATCGCCAGGAACGGCAGTGTGACATCGCTCAGCTTGTCCGGGGACTGACACTGAAAGGTCCATTCCGCTTCCACGTCCGCGTGATGGCTATGCTCATGGTGAGCATGATCGGGGTCGTGCTGCTGACTCTCCGGAAACAGTGCCGCGACGCCGCTACGGGTTTCATGGCTGAGCCTGCAGCCTGCGACAGGGGACGGCAGCGGCTCACTCACCTGTTTCAGGCGATCCGCATAGCGAACCCGGGCGGCGGCATCCGCCGGCGGTTGCTCGGTGCCGAGAATATCCATCAGCGGCGCCCGGAAACTGACAGTCAGGCTCTGCCCTTCAACCACTACCGCCGCGTCGGCCAGACCATGCTGATGGACCCCGGCGGCGTTAGCCAGATTGCTGAGCAACATCAATAACCCGAACCCTAACCCGGCCAGGCATTCAAGCCGTACGAATCTCTTCATGATGACTCTCACATTCCTTGCAGGCACGGATGTTGCCCACATGGGTGGCAACCAGACAGATTCCGACCAGGCTGGTGAGCAGCGGTTCCCACAGGGTGTTATGCAACGCTGCTTCGAACGCAGTGAGCAGACACAACGCGATCAGCGCCAACAGACCTGGCAACAATACCTTGCGCCGCCGATGCCTGCGGTAACCGGCCACCATGGCGAGCACACTGACCGGCACGATCAGTGCCAGCAACGCCTGATGAAACAGTTCATCCACGCCGCCAACCACCGACAGCAAGCCAATCGCAAAGAGGCCGGCGACGCTGGCCACACAATGAATCATACACAAACCAGACAGGGCGATGGCCGCCTGGTCCAGACGTAAACGTGACATGGTTGTCTCCAGAATCTTCAACGGGTTTCTGAATCGTTGGAGCCTTGTTCACAAGGCGAACTCGCGCCGTTTGGCTATTCGCCTTGCAAGCAAGGCTCCAACAACCCCCGCAGTCCGCGAGGATTACAGCGCAACACAACTCGCGCAGCGGCCATGCACTTCCAGCAAGGGGTTCTGCTGGGTCACGAACCCCAGGCTGTTGATGCTCTGCTGCAACTCGCTGATGGCCGCCCCCGCCATGGGGGTTTCCTGCACGGCACCACAGTCGTCACAGAGCAGGAACACCGTGCCCTGGTGACCGTGATGACAGGTGATGTGATCGCAGGCCAGGTATTGGTTGGTGGAACTGAGCCGGTGGGCTAGCCCCTGTTGCACCAGAAAATCCAGCGCCCGGTAGATGGTGGGCGGCTGGGCATTGTCCTGGTATTGCGCCTTGAACTGGTCCAGCAACTGGTAGGCACTCTGAGGGCCCGACTGGGCCAGCAACAACGCCATGACCTGACGCCGCTGGGGAGTCATGCGCACGCCCTGCTCGCGGCAATGCTGTTCGGCGCTGGCGAGAATACGGTCGGTGCGGCTCATGACAGTCCTATATATCCAGTGTGACCAGCAGGCGTTGCTGACCGGGAGACACGGGCGGGGATCGGTGAACCACGCCCGAGCCCGGATTATCCCGCCAGGTGTCGCCTTTGAACAGGGCTACCTGCCCGGCCGACAACTGTTGCACGCTGTCGGCGGCAAAGCGGCCCTCCTGCTCTACGCCCGGCACCAGCAGACCGGCAGGCACCGACGGAGCCGGCAGCCACTGGCTGCCCGGGCCACCGTAGGTACACAGCAAGCGCACGGGGATACGATCCACATGGAAACGCGGGCACATGGGCTTTTCCAAAGCAGTGACGCGCACCCCCACGCCACTCACGCCGAACAGGCAGGCCATCATGTCCGCCAGCAACATCAGGTCCTCACGCAGCGGTGCAAAATCCTCACCGGGCAGCAAGCGCTCGATGGAACCCGCCAAGTCTTTAACATCCAGCCAGCTTTTTACCGCCAGCTTCTTCCGGCATGCCTGCTGCACAAGCTGCTGATCGATCGGGCTGTGCCGATCCCAGACGGTTACCTGCACCGGGTCCATCATCACATCGGCGAGCACCCCGGCATCATCGCGCATGACCAGTCCCGGTGCGGCATAGGCCCTGGGCAACGTCCTTGCGTCAATCATCCGGCCATCTCCCACTGCGGGAACGGATCTTCCAGCTGCTGCCACAATGCCTTGCCGGCGAGCATTTCTTCTTCCGTGAGCAGACAGGCATCCAGCGCCCGGCAAGTCGTCTCCGGTTGCAGGTTGTGACCAATGAAGACCAGTTCCTGGCGCATGTCGCCGAAGGGTTCCTGCCATTTCTCCATGATCATGGCGCGGTATTCCGGGTCTGTGGGCCAGTTGTGATCCGGCACGGTTTTCCAGAACAGGCCCGCCGGGCCGTGGTGGGCGATCTCGCCGGCCTGGCTCCAGTTGCCGGCAAATTGCGGGCGGCTGGCCAGCCAGAAGAACCCCTTGGAACGCAGCAAGGTGCCGTAGGGCCAGGGCTTCTGCAGAAAGTCCCAGAACCGTTGCGGGTGGAAAGGGCGACGGGCTTCATAACTGAAACTGCTGATGCCGTATTCCTCGGTTTCCGGCAAGTGCTCGCCGCGCATTTCCTTGAGCCAGCCCGGCGCCTGCTGGGCTTTTTCAAAATCGAACAGGCCGGTATCCAGCACCGCATCCAGAGGCACCATGCCGTGCTTGATCGGTATTATGCGAGCGTCCGGATTAAGCAGCCGCAGCGTGGCGCAGAGCATCTCCAGATCTGTCTCGCTGACCAGGTCGGTCTTGCTGATCAGCAGCACATCGCAGAATTCCACCTGCTCCACCAGCAGGTCCACCACGTTTCGCTGATCGTCTTCGCCCAGATTTTCACCGCCTTCCTGCAGGGTGCGGGCACTGCGATAGTCGCGCAGGAAATTTACCGCATCCACCACCGTGACCATGGTATCCAGCCGCGCCACCGAAGACAGGCTGTCACCGTTTTCGTCTTCGAAGGTAAAGGTTTCCGCCACCGGTAGCGGCTCGGAAATGCCGGTGGACTCGATCACCAGATAGTCAAAGCGCCCTTCCCGGGACAGCCGGGTTACTTCCAGCAGCAGGTCTTCGCGAAGGGTGCAGCAGATACAGCCGTTGCTCATCTCTACCAGCTTTTCCTCGGCGCGGTTCAACGACACCTGGTTGCTGACCAATGCCGCGTCGATATTGATCTCGCTCATGTCGTTGACGATCACCGCTACCCGCAGGCCGGCACGGTTATTGAGAATGTGATTGAGGACGGTAGTTTTGCCGGCGCCGAGAAAGCCCGATAGCACGGTAACGGGTAGCTGGCGCACGGGCGTCGCTTGCTGGGTAGTCATGGGATTATCCGGTTCGTGAATGGACATAATGTCTTTCGTTGGCTTCCAGCCGGGTTTTCACTTCGGCGCAATACTCCGTGGTGGGCCGGGCCAGCAGCCGGCGTAATCCGATGGGTTCGCCACTGATCTGGCAATAGCCATAGTCACCCTGGTTAAGACGACGCAGGGCCTGACGGATTTTTCCCAGCAACGCCTGACGACGAGCCAGGAAGCGCAGCTGGTGCCGGCAGGCTTCCTCATCCGCAGCGGCATCTAATGGGTCCGACTGGGGCGGGGTTTGTAATGCCTGTCGAGCGTCGGCCAGTTCCTGTTCACAGTCCTTGGCCAGTGCCAGCAAACGGTCACGGAAGAATGCCTGCTGAGCAGCATCCATGTAGTCCCACTCCGACATGGCGAGCAGGGCCTTTTCACTGGGAACGTCCGGCATGATCGCCTCCTTTTAAAGTTATGTTATAACATAACAATAACGGACGGCAATCCGTTGCACGGAAAAAGCCTCATGGCCCTACCGATGATTCCCTCTCAAAGAAATGACGAAACTGTATTACCTGGGTTTACGCGCTGACGCCGAGGAAAGCCTTGATACACCAGCGCCTGGCGGCGCTGGAAAATTCAAAAAAACGACGACCCGGACATTCATCGCGCTGCCCCACAGGCAACAAAGCCGGGCCCTTATCGGACTGACTACCCTTCTACTCTGCACCCGCCATGAAGGGCACAACCTGATACCCCGCCTCCTCAAACATCACCCGCAGGCTATCCGGCCCACCAAGGTGCAAGGCGCCCACCAACACCAGATTCGGCGTACCTTCCGTCATGACCTGCTGGATTTTCGGATACCACTGGCGATTACGCTCGATGATAAGATTCTGGTAGATACTTGGGTATTCGGTCTGCATTTCATCGGCACCCAGCAAGGCGTAGAGACCATCCATGTCGCCTTTGCGCCAGGCATCAACGGCCTCCTCCATCATGCCGTCCATGTGCTCAATGCCTTCCAGGGAAGACTCGATCAGGGCATCACTACTCTCTTCATTGAGCTGCGCCATGAACGACAGCAGGGTATCGCTGGATTCCAGGAAACCCAGCGTCTTTCCTTGCTGATTGGCCCGGGTGAAATAAAATTCGTCCACGCCCCGGCCAAACCCCTGACGCCCCAGTTCATGAACGGTCATGGCCATGGAGACCATGGCCGGCTTGAACCCCTGGTAGGTGGCCAGCGGAAAGTTGGCCTGGGCAGCATAGTCCTGCAATTGCCGCCAGACCGGATCGGACAAATCGTCTTCAAGGGAACGACCAGCCGGCTGCATCATCATCTGCGTCAGTCGCCGGGAAAAGGCCGGCGTAGCAGATTCGGCCAGGTTGGATTCCAGATACACCTGCTGCGCCTGTTCATAGGCCTGCTGCATGGCTGCCGGTGGTGGCAGATCCGCCGGACGCAGGAAATGCACGGTAGCCCCCAGCCGGATACGTTTGCCATCCTTGCTGACTTCCCAGACCGGATCCGCCTGAAGCCAGGGCGCCACAGACAGCAACACCACCAGCACCGCAAACCGTCGAATAATCGATAACCCCATGACAACCCCCCGTTATTTTTTTCCAGTGTGTCAGCTTGCGGTGAAAAAGAAAGATGGATTCCACTCAGGTTACTGGCGTGATTGATCAACGGTTAGCCCGCCAACATGACTCCTGTAAAAACCGGCGCCTCTGAGCTGGCAGAACCGTTATTGCAGCAAAGGTAGCAACCCACCGAGCACACCGGCGGCGATCAGATTGAGTACGATACCGGCGCGGATCATGGTTCTCTGTGGCACATGGCCGCTGCCGTAGACCATGGCATTGGGCGGCGTGGCCACCGGCAACATGAACGCACAGCTGGCGGCAAAGGCCACCAGTAGGGCAACGGTGACCGGGTCGGCGCCCACCGAAGAGGCCACTGGCATCAGCAGCGGTATCAGCAAGGCAGCACTGGCGGTATTGCTGGCCAGCTCGGTGAGAAAAATCACGAAGCTCGCGATGATCAGATAGACCAGCCAGGTTTCCTCTGCCGGTAGCGCCTGACTGATACCGTCTGCCAGCCAGGCGCTGGTACCGGAACTCTGCAGCAACATGGACAGCGTAATACCGCCACCGAACAACAGAAGCACGCCCCAGTTCGCGTGCGCTTCAATATGCTGCCAGCTCACGCAACGGCTGATCCCCAGCAGGACAATGGCCATGCAGGCCACCCAGCTATCAAAGGATGTCTCGATACCCAACCTGTCCCCCAGGGGGGCACCGAAAACCCACAACCCCACCGTCAGCAGAAAAATCGCCAGCGTCATTATCGCGCCGGGGCTGGTCGGAAAAGGCAGGATGGTTTTCACATCCACTGTTGGCAGATTGGCTTCCGGGCGAGTGGTGTAAAACAGTACCAGCAGGGCCAGCGGAAACAGCAACACAAACGCCGGGATACCAATGGCCAGCCAGTCGTTGAATGACCAGCCCAACGCCGCTGCCGCGATGGCATTGGGGGGACTGCCCACCAGGGTAGCCATGCCGCCGATATTGGCGGACCAGGCCAGGGCCAGCAGCAGAAATACCCGATAACGGGGATGGCTGTCAGCCAAGGGGGCGGATAGCCCCAGGGCAATGGGCAGCATCATGGCGGTGGTCGCCGTGTTGCTGATCCACATGGACAGCAGTGCTGTGGTGACTGCAAGCAGTAACGCCGCCGGTAACGCTCTGCCACCGGCCAGGGTCAGCAGCCGCTGCGCCAGCCAGCGGTCGATACCGTGTTCGCTCAGCGCCGCCGCCAGGGCAAAGCCTCCCAGAAACAGGGCCACGACAGGATGGGCAAAGCCGGCAAGCGCGCTATCCAGATTCGCCAGCCCCAGACCGACGCCAAGCACCGGTACCAGCAGCGCGGTAAACGTGAGCGGAATGGCTTCGCTGAGCCACAGCAGCCCGATCAGCACAAACAGGGCCAACCCGGCTCCGGTTTTGGAGTCAGCAGGTAGATGGTATGCCATTACAGCGGCCACAACGGCCATGGCAATCAGCAGGAATCGCATGGTTATTATTCTGTTGCCGGTTCAGCCCGAGCTTACGGACTGCCTGCCGTAATAACCAGTGTCCAGCATGGAACCTCCCCAGCTCACACTGACCCCGCAGCACCGCCATGCTAGGGTTAGGTCCCATGGATACGATGAAACAACTCGAAACAGCCATGGGTCAGATTGTCGGCTTTCTCTGGGGACCACCGCTGGTCGTCCTGCTGGTGGGCGGCGGTCTGTTCTTCCTGCTCTATTCCCGCCTGCTGCCCTACCGCTACCTGCCGCAAAGCGTGCGCCTGCTGTGGCGCAAACCGGACCGCGATGATCCCGGTCAGCTCTCTCATTTTCAGGCGTTAAGCACTGCGCTGTCCGGCACCCTGGGCATGGGCAATGTGTCCGGTGTGGCTATTGCCATCGCGGTAGGCGGCCCCGGGGCGATTTTCTGGATGTGGGTCAGTGCCCTGGTGGGTATCGCCACCAAATTCTATACCTGCACCCTGGCGGTGATGTTTCGCGGCCAGGACAGCGAAGGCCAGTGGCAAGGCGGCCCCATGTATGTGGTGCGCGAAGGGCTGGGCAAGAAATGGCTGCCGCTGGCCTATTTCTTTGCCGTGGCCGGATTGCTGGGCACCATGCCGATCTTCCAGATCAATCAACTGGTCCAGGTGCTGCGCGACACCCTGGCCATCCCTGCCGGGCTGGCCAGCGCCGATGCTCATTTCACCTTCGACCTGATGCTGGGCCTGGTGCTGGCCCTACTGGTGATGGCGGTGGCTCTGGGTAAGTTGCCCCGGCTGGGCAAGGTCACCGGCATGCTGGTACCGACCATGGTAGTGGGATATCTGCTGCTTACCGCCGTGGTGCTGGCAAGCCATGCCAGCGAGATCCCTGCCGCCTTTGCGATGATTTTCGAGGATGCCTTCAGCGGCAATGCCGTTGCCGGCGGCGTGGTCGGGGCCGTGATAATCACCGGCATTCGCCGAGCCGCGTTTTCCAATGAAGCCGGCATCGGTACCGAAGCCATGGCCCATGGTGCCGCCCAGACCAGAGAGCCGGTGCGAGAAGGCATGGTGGCCATGTTGGGGCCGGTGATCGACACGCTCATCGTGTGCACCTGCACGGCTCTGGTGATTCTGATCAGCGGCGTCTGGCAAAGTGGCGAAAGCGATGGCGTCACGCTTACCGCCAACGCTTTCGGCGACCTCTTCCCCCATGGTGGCGCAGTCATTCTGGCCGTGCTGGTTTCCATGCTCAGCCTGAGTACCGTGTTCACCTTCTGGTATTACGGCAGCAAGTGCCTGGGCTTTTTGATCGGGGCAAAATACCAGCACCATTACATCTGGTGGTATCTGGTACTGGTCGTGCTGGGCGCGGTGGCATCACTGAAGCTGGTGGTAAGTCTGATCGATTCCATGTACGCCCTGATGGCGATTCCGACCATGACCTCTGCCCTGCTGCTGGCGCCGAAGGTCAATCAGGCGGCTAAGCGATATCTCAAGCCGTCGCAAGCATCTCGGTGAATTGCTCAAAATCGCCAAGGTGCCAATCGGTTTCGTCAGGGTAGAGGCCGGTTAGTGCAGGATCATAGAAACAGCTGATCATATTGGCGCGACGCGCCGCCTGCAGGTCATAAAGAAAATCGCCCACATAGACAAGGCGCTTCGGGCTGAGGCTCCAGGCAGCCGCGATCTGTAACAGGCCGTCTGGCGCGGGTTTTGGCGGGCAGTCTTCCCGCGCCAGCAGCATATCCACCTGTATACCCAGACGGGACATAGTCAGGTCGGCGACTTCCCGGGCATTGCGGGTGAGAATGGCGGTAGGCAGGTTACGGCGGGCACAAAACTGCAGGCATTCGCGAGCACCGGGTATCCATTCGGCACGCTCGGCACCGCGGCGCTCATGATCGAGAACAATCTGCTCGGCAGCACCTCGCTCACTCCCAGGGAGCAACTGAATATATTCCAGTACCCCTACCCCCTCCGGGCACGCCAGTTCGCTACGAATGGCGGTAAAGTCGAGACGCGAATCCGCCAGGGTACCGTCCAGATCGAAGATCACTCCCTGGATCGAGGACAGGGTATCAAGGTCAGGTATTTTCATCATTGCAGTGTACCCCGAGCCAACGTGAAAGCAGCAACAAGCCTGCTATTCACAACGATCAAACTGGGAGATACTGACCCTCACGTTATTAGGGAGTGATGCTCATGAAACGCTTTGCAAAAGCACTCAGCGGATTGGCCCTGTTGTCGCTGGCCCCTCTGGCCAGCGCGGGCGGCGTCTATATCGGCGGCGGACTCTACAACGCCTCCGTAGATGAAAAGGTCGACAGTCTGAACGTTGACGATAGCGATACCACTGGCGCCCTCTTCCTTGGTTGGCGTCCCATCGAACTGATCGGCGCGGAAGTGGGCTATTACGATTTCGGCAAGCAGGAAGCTGACAACGGCACCAAAATTGAGGGCGGAGCCCTTACCCTGGCCGGGCTGCTGAGTTTCGAATTGGGCCCGGTGGGTTTGTACGGCAAGGCCGGTGTGGCGGATACGGATCTTGATATCAGCAATGGCGCCAGCAAGGATGATGATTCATCCACTGATGCCTTCGGCGGGGTCGGTGCCACCGTGGATCTGCTCGACAAGCTGTACCTGTATGGCGAGTTCGTGCACTTCGATAATGATGCCGGGGTCGATATGATCGGCGCCGGGCTGCGTTACCACTTTTGATGACAAGCAAAGCCATCGAATAGCCTGTAGGAGCCTGCTTGCAGGCAAGCTCCTACAGGTAACGTCTTCAGCGTGTCTGGGCGTTGATCCGATCCAGGGCCTGCACCCGGGCCAATTCTTTGTCTTCAAATAGCTGCTGCTGCAGCCGTGCCAAGGCCACCTGCTGATCGGTGTGCGACAGGCCACTGCTGATCAATTGCTGGCGTTGCTCACGGTAGTCCTCATAGCGCGTCTGCCAGTCTTGTCGCTGTTGCTCCAGTGCCTCGAAACGCGCCACGGCCTGGGTCCCGAAAGTCTGCTCCCGCAATGCCCGGATTTCCGCGTCGCTGGCACCCTGCTCCCGTAACGTCTGGGTGCGTTGCTCCAGCCATACCGGTGCGCGGGTGTCATAAAGCATCTGCTGCATGCCCTGCGGCAGGTTCTGTTCAAGGTTGCTCAACTGCCTGTCGCGTTGCTGCGCCGACAGCCCTTCCTCTTCAAGCAGTGCCTGCCGTTCGATCATGTACCGGTCGTAGGTCACATCCATGCCATAAAAGGCATCGGCGACTTCCGGGCCCAGATAGGCCTGCTGCATATCATGGCGCTGGCGGATGGCCGCGCGCATGGCCGTCACACTGCCATCGTGTTCCGGTAATTGCTCCATGGCTTCCCGCAACCCCATGTATTGCTCATAGAGCGCCCAGGCCTGCTGCGCGGCTTGCGATGGCAACTGTTCTGCCAAGTGTCCCGCCAGGCGCGCCTGAATATCGTCCAGGGACTCTTCCCCCAGCGCCGTCAGAAAATAATCAAACACCTGGCGAATGGCAGGATTGATCAGCAGATCGCCATCGGCAGTGACCCGCAGATTGCCATCCACCTGGGTACCAACCAGGGAAGCCGGTGCGGGCCCCAGAGCCTGCGCACGCTGGCGGTAGTAGTCGTAGCGGGTCGAACCGGTCAGCTCCGCTTCGACGGGTTCCTCCAGGCGAGTGCGGTCGGTATCGGCGGTGGAATCCGGCGGACTGTTGCGATCGGAAGCGCCCGGTATTCCCCAGATCAGCACTGCCGCCATCGACAAAAGCAACAGAACACCCACAAGGTAGCGTTTTTCCATGGTGATTCCCTTTTTGTTGTTATTCTTTTGGTTGTGCTGTTCGCCCTGATTCTGTCGCCCGGTTAACTTTCCTCCAGCCCCAGCAGCCGACTGAAGAAGGGTGACGCCATCATCTCCTGCCAATCGTGCCGGTTACCCAGCATGGCGATACACAAACGCCCCATGACCTGAATATAGTGGGGCATCTCGGTATGTTCGGCCTGCATGCAAAACTGATAACCAAGATGCTCAATGCCCTGCACCAGAGACGTTAGCGCCAGATCTCCCGGCGGGGTTCGACCGTGTTTCACCATGCTGTCATGCAAGATGGCAACGATGCGCCGGTTATGTTCATCGCGATACCGCGACACCGGTGATGAGCGATCATGCAACTCGCGAAACCGAGCCTCCATCAAGAGTCCCTTGGAGCGTCCCCAGTTCAGGTAACCGCTCAAGGCCATGGGCAGATAGTCATAAAACTCTTTCTGCGGCTGTTCGAACACTTTGACAAACAACCGCTCCACGTCCTCGTTACAGTCGCGAATGATCTCATCAATCACATCCACGGCGGAGGAGAAATATTTATAGAAGGTGGGGCGTGACACATCCGCCTGCTTGAGAATCAACGCCACTGTGGTGCCATAGGTGCCATGCTCTCCATACACCTCCCGGGCCGCCTCAAGAATCCGCTCGCGGGTGTCCCCGGTTTTTCCGACCGGCCGTCCCCGCCGCCGCTTTTGCCCTGAATCAGACTGCATTCTTCCCACCCTTAACACTGATGTTACTTTACCCCAATTTTCCAGGCTGACCAGACACAACCCGGAAAATACCCGAAACCATTGGAACTGATACTTTATTCTTAATGCCGTGCACAGTTAACAGCAGAATATAGGCTGCTTATAACAAACAAATATTAACATTAATGTTAATTTATGACTTGGCATCCTTTAAGGTAAACCCACTCCTGAATCAAGGAGCGCTCGGCGAAGACCCGGCAGTACGCCGATAACAATAAACAACAAGGTGATGCCAATGATTTCATCCCGAAGAGCGCCGCTACGGGCGCTAAGTCTACCCCTTTGTCTGCTGCTGTCAGCCCTCTGCGTGCCCGCGCATGCCGGATGGTTCGACTGGCTGTTCAAGGATACCTATACCGAAACCCGTTACCCCATCGTGCTCAGCCACGGGCTGTTCGGCTTCGATGATATTGCCGGCTATAACTACTGGTACCGGATTCCCGAGGAGTTACGCCGTAGCGGTGCCGAGGTGTATGTGACCCAGGTGGCCGCCGCCAACAGTACCGAAGTGCGCGGCGAACAACTGGCTCGCCAGGTGGAGGCGATCCTCGCTGCGACCGGTGCAGAAAAGGTCAACCTGCTCGGCCACAGCCATGGTGGCCCCACCGTTCGCTATGTGGCCTCGGTATACCCGGACTATGTGGCGTCTGCCACCGCCGTGGCTGGGCCGCATACCGGCGCCCGCATGGCGGATGTGCTGCTGGGCGTACAGGAAACCTTGCCACTGGCTGGCGACCTTCTCGGCAGCATCGTCAACGCGGCAACCGGATTTCTGGACCTGATTTCCGGTGGTGGCTATGAGCAGGATTCCCTGGCTGCCCTCTATTCCCTGTCCACCGCCGGCAGCAAGGCGTTCAACAGCCACTATCCCGAAGGCCTCCCGGACGACACCTGCGGCCATGCCCCGGAACTGGCCGATAACGGCGTGCGCTACTACTCCTGGTCCGGCGCCAAGCCTTTGACCAATGTGCTGGATATCAGCGATGCCGGTATGGGCCTGCTCGCCCTGCTTTACCTTGGCGAGAAGAACGATGGCCTGGTGTCCAGTTGCTCCAGCCACCTGGGACTGGTCATCCGCGATGACTACCGCATGAATCATCTGGACGAAGTGAATCAGATCGCTGGCCTGGTCAGCCCCTTCGAGACCAACCCCACAGCGGTATTCCGCCAGCATGCCAATCGGCTGAAAAACCGCGGACTCTGAATCTGGCAAAACAATAAAAATAACGGGAGAGCAATTTCTTTGAGGGCGCCGCAAGGCGCCCTTTTCTTTTCTTCTTCGCAGGTAGAGTGAAGAAATACTGCGATGGGCCTGCAGACATATGCGATATCAAAAACGTAGGGTGCACTGAGCCTCAGGCGAACTGCACCGATCCGACGTTTGATGGTGCAGTTCGCCTGAGGCTCAGTGCACCCTACGCGATCTGCATCGTTGGTCATTCAGATTCAAGATTCTGTCATCCTCACCGCTATTTCCCGGACAGGCGCCACACTGTCATGCAATCGACACTGGCTTTGCCAATTGTCAGCAACGATACTGGCCGGCTCCCTTTCTTGCGTAGCCAGCTTGACCTCAAGTCAGGTTGAGACTTTAGGGTTGATTCAGTCCGTTCCTGTGTCGAAAGAGATGCACCGGGAACGACGACGTAAGATGCCCTGTTGCGAGGAAAACGCTATGCCCACCCCCCAACCCGCCACCCGCCGTGAGTGGCTGGGACTGACGGTGCTGATGCTGCCCACCGTGTTGCTGGCCCTGGATATGACGGTGCTGCATCTGGCCGCTCCCCATCTCAGTGCCGATCTGAAGCCCACCAGCGCCGAGCTGCTGTGGATCCTGGATATCTATGGCTTCATGATCGCCGGCTTCCTGGTGACCATGGGGACTCTGGGCGATCGCATTGGTCGGCGGCGTCTGTTGCTTACCGGGGCCACCGCCTTCGGTATTGCTTCAGCCATGGCGGCCTTTGCCACCAGTGCGGAAATGCTGATTGCCACTCGCGCGTTACTGGGCATTGCCGGGGCCACTCTGATGCCCTCTACCCTGTCGCTGCTGCGGAATATGTTTCAGGTGGAGCAGGAGCGCACCGTGGCGATTACCGTGTGGATGACCGGTTTCATCGTCGGTAGTGCCATTGGTCCGCTGGTGGGCGGTGCGTTGCTGGAATTCTTCTGGTGGGGCTCGGTGTTCCTGCTGGGGGTACCGGTCATGCTGTTGCTACTGGTGTGCGGCCCGCTGCTGTTACCGGAATTTCGTGATGAGGAAGCCGGCGCCCAGGACTGGACCAGCGCCCTGCTATCGGTGGCCATGGTTCTGGCGGTCATCTACGGTCTGAAAGACATGGCACGCAACGGGGTGTCACTGATGCCGCTGCTGTCCATTGCTCTGGGCCTCGCTATCGGGATGCTGTTTGTCCGTCGCCAGCGGCGGCTGGCCGAGCCCATGTTTGATCTGTCGCTGTTTGCCATCCGCACCTTCAGCACCTCGGTGGCGGCCATGATGCTGACCATTCTGGCCCTGTCCGGCGCCTGGCTGATGGTATTCCAGTACCTGCAGGGGGTCCTCGACCTGTCGCCGCTGGAGGCCGGGCTGGTGATGCTGCCGCCTGCCCTGGTGCAAACCGTAGCCTCTTTGCTGGTTCCCCGGCTTACCCGTTACCTGCCCCACTGGCAACTGGTCAGCGCCGGGCTGGTAATGGCAACCTTCGGTTTGCTGATCCTGCTGCTGGTGCACAGTCCGGCCCAGATCCCCTTGTTGATCGTGGGAATGACAGTGATGGGCGTGGGCGTCATGCCGATGATGATTCTGGGTACCGACATGGTGGTCAGCGCCGCACCGGCACGCAAAGCCGGCGCGGCATCGGCCACCTCGGAAACCGCCACGGAACTGGGTATGGCGCTGGGTATCGCAGTGATCGGCAGTATTGGCGCGGCCGTGTACCGGCAACATATGCTGGAGCAGCTCCCTGCGGGATTGCCTGACGAGCTGTCACTGGCTGCCGGGGATACCCTGGGCGGGGCCATCGGTGCCGCCGCGCAGTTGGGCCCGGAACTGGGCGCGCCGGTGATGGCCGCCGCCCGAGAGGGCTTCAGCCTGGCACTGCATACCAACTCCGCCATTGGTGCAGGGATTCTGGCGATGACCGCCGTATTGGTGGCCGTGATGCTGCACAACCGCACTCCGGACGATGCCGCAAACGCCGAGCCGGCACCGCCTACTTCACCCGATCAACAATAACCCGGGTGTCACCGGCCTCTGTCGGGCCGGCGCCGAAGGCCGCCACCAAGGTGGGGCCTTCGTGCAGGCGCACCTGCTGACGGATTCTGTGGCGACCGTCACCACTGACGCCATAGGCGATGTCGAGAGAAAAGCTGTCCTTGGCCAGGCGGTCAATTGCCACGTCATAACCACTACCACTGGCTTGCCAATGGTGACGACTGTCACTCTGATAGAGCCGAATCACCCAGTCGCGACCGCCCTCTTCATTGCCCTGCTCCACCACCCGGATACCACTGTCAGGTACGCCATGGCGCTCCATCACCAGAAAGTGGAAAGCACTGACAATCGCCACCAGACACACCACCGCGCTTGCCAACAGACGCCATTTTACCGTCATTGCCGACCCCTATCAGTTATCCAAAGCCCATTGTTTCAATTCCGTTTCCGGGGGGCCTCTGCGTAACTCCTTGCATGCTCAGCGAGACCTGAAGTGTGCAGCTGTTGTGTTTTGTCGCGACGGACAGGGTGGTTCCCTTTCCTAGCGACAAAGCGCAGCAGATGTGCGCTTCAGATCTCGCCCTCCGGGGCTTTCAGGCTGGCCCACACTCGTTGTTGCACTTTCTCGACAGGCAACCAGCATGCCTTTAAAAGTGCGCCTAGATTGTGAACCAGCCTGAAAGCCTGAGTATACAAGGAGTTACGCAGAGGCCCCCTACTCTCACAGTGGAATTGTATTTTTCGCCCAACAGGCGTTAAGTGGATGACAGGATCATTGGAGAAAAGGTGGTATAACAATGAAAATGCACATCATGCCAATTCGCCGAAATCTCAAGTTTCACGTTCCGGATGACAAGGTACTCAACTGGCACAGTTGGGGCCCCACGGTCACCCAGTTCTTCAACACCCTGTCGCTGTTTTTCCCGGAAGGCGAGCGTTTCTTCATCAACAGTGTACGCAAGTATCGCGACCGCATTGAGGACCCGGAACTGCAGGAAGCGGTGCGGGCCTTTATCGGCCAGGAGGCCATGCACGGGCGCGAGCACGAGGATTACAACCAGAAGATGGTGGAGGCCGGTCTGCCGGTGGATACCCAGGAAGCCATTGTTTCCAAACTGCTGGATGTGATTTCCAAATACACCCCCAACGCCCTGCAACTGTCCGCCACCGTGGCACTGGAACATCTGACCGCCATTCTCGCGGATATCCTGCTGCGTGAGCCGGACCTGATTGATGACTCGGATGAGTCCTACCAGCGCCTGTGGCACTGGCATGCCCTGGAAGAGACCGAACACAAGGCGGTCGCCTTTGATGTTTACCAGACCGTATTCGGTAGCGGCATCAAGGCGTGGGCTTTACGCAGTGTGGGTCTGATTCTGGCCACCACCATTTTCTTCTCGCTGTTCTATCCTTTCTACCTGATCAACACCTGGAAGGTAGGCCAGCTGTTCAATCTGAAAGGCTGGTGGCTATCGTTCAAGTTCCAGTGGCTGAAACCGGGCGGCCTGCGCCGGGTGGTGATTCCCTGGCTGGACTGGTTCAAACCCAACTTCCATCCCTGGGACCATGACAACCGGGAGTTCCTAGCGGAAATGGATAGCCTGATCGGCGATGCGGACGGTTACCAGAAAAACGAAGCTGCCTGAGCGTGCCGGGTAAGGCTTTCCCTAGTATGGTTTTCACCTCAGAGGGCACAGAGTTCACAGAGAAAAATCGTTAAACCTCTGTGCCCCCTCACATCGCAGGCTGGGTAGGGAGAACTAGCCGCAGGCGTAATCCACCACCCGCCCGACCTGTCACGCATAATCAACGCGATGAGGTTGGTGTCTCGGACCACGAAAAAAGCCCCGCAAGCAGGACCTTCACCACAGAGATTCAGCGTTCACAGAGCCTGTTTTTCCTCTGTGTACTCTGTGACCTCTGTGGTAGATCGATTGCCTTTACGGCCTCTACTTTTTCACCTCCACCCACTGGCCTTTGCTACGGGCCTGACGGCGACCGTCGTACATGGCTTCCACGGTCCAGGCGGGCAGGTAGAAACGGCCGGCGAAGGAGGCGTTCAGGTCCACGCTCAAGGTCAGAGCATTCTTGCTGCCGGGTTTCAGGTCGAAGTAATGCATTACCCGGTCATCGCGCAGATCCTGATAAGTCACCTTCTCGTTGTTGTCCGCGCTGCCATCCAGGCGACTGCTGGTGAGCTGCCAGCCGGAAGGCAGGATTTGAGTCAGCGCCACATCGTCCAGAGTGCGCGACCCGGTGTTGGTCACCGTGACTTCGGCAGTGAAGTCCTGCCCCTGGTCCAGGCTAGCCGAGTTGATCGGCTTGTCATTGGCAAGGAACCGCACTGCCAGACTCAGGCCTTCGCTCACCGGCGCTTCGTTGCCCGGCGACGGGGTGCCGGTCTGGCTTAGGGTAACGAACAGCTTGCGGTCGCTGTCGTTACGCACGCTCAGCGACTGCTTGTCATCCCCTTCCCTGCCGCCGGCATTGAGTGGCTGGCGGGTGACCGGCGAGGTGGCGGCAATATCCTGCCAGCTCTGTTTGCCTTCCTGCCACGCAAAGCGGTAACCATGATCGCCCCCCTGACTGCCCGCATAGCGGGCCATGGCCATCAGTGACCAGGCGGTGGTCTGGGTGCTGTACCAGCTCTGCCCGGATAGCTGATCGGCAATGTCACGGGCCAGGGTCCAGGCCTCCTGCTCCCGGTTCTGCGCCTCAGCCACAGTCAGGCGAATGGCCTGATCACGCAGGGAGGAGCCATAGGTGTAGCTGGCACCGTCATACTCCAGATTCTCAACGTCCAGGGCGGTCAGCTCCGCCGCCACATCGCTGAGCCCCATCTGCTGATAGGCCGCCGCCAGCAACCAGCGACCGCTGTGGTAACTGGCGCTGCGAGGATAATCCTGCTTCGCCATCTGCAGACGCTCGCGCAGGCGGTTCATGGCCCCCACCTGGGGCTTGCCGGCCAGGGCCAGGGTGTACTGGCGATAGGCTTCGGCGCTCCATTCCCAGGGTCGATCTCCCAGGGTCTGACTGCGCCGCGACTGATAGTCGACCCAGTCATCGATCATGCCGGCGGGCACCGCATACCCCAGCCGTCTGGCTTCCAGCAGGAAGTGGCCGGCATAGGTGGAGCCCCAGTCATTGGCCTGGGCTTGGCCGGGCCAGTAACCGAAGCCGCCATTGGCCAGCTGGAAACGCTTGAGCCGTTCGATGCCGGCGGTAATGTTGGTCTGGATCTCCTGTTGCTGCTGCTCATCCAGTTGCACCAGCTGTTTCAGGTACAACTGCGGCAGCACCGACGAGGTGGTTTGCTCGACGCAACCATGGGGATAGCGCAGCAGGTAATTCAGGCGTCGCTCCAGGCCCATGGCCGGCAGGGCACTGACTGTCAGGGTAGCACTGTTGGTACCGGTCATACCGTGGTGCTGGTAATCCAGCGCCCAGCTTTCCCCTTTCTCCAACATCTTGAAGGTATCGCGGGTAGTAGGCGGGTTGGCCGCCCGTACCGGCAGGTGCACGGTTTCGCTGGCGCGATGCTTGCCGCCCGTGGCCGTCACCGTGACAGAGCCGGTACCCACCCGGTCGTTGGCGCGCAGACGCAGCATGGCGATCTGGTCCGACGGCCCGGTAAAGGTCATTTCCGCCTCGCCGGTTTCCACACTGAACAGGTCATCATCCGCCTGCACGGACAGCTTGACCTGTTTCACCGCGTCGTCGGTCACGAACACCGTCACCGGCAGGTCCACGGTTTCGCCGGGGCCCATCACCCGTGGCAGGGTACTCAGCACGGCCAGCGGCTGGGTGACGGTGATGTCCTGATCGGCCTTGCCATAAGCACCGTTGTCACCGGCCACCACCATGGCCCTGACCTGCCCCATGTAGGACGGCAGGGTGATCTCGTGACTGGCGCTGTCGCCCGCGTCCAGGGTGAAGGGACCGAGGAATTTCACCACCGGCGGGAAACGGCGGCGCTGTTTCTCGCGGCCGTCATCGGCACCATCGGAGCCGCCCAGGGCCAGCAACCGGTCCAGCTCGGCCCCGTAGGCGCCGACCACCATATCGAACAGGTCCCAGGTCAGTACACCCAGGGCCTCACGACGGTAGAAGGCGCCATGGGGATCCGGGGTGCGGTAGTTAGTCAGGCCCAGTAGGCCCTCGTCCACCAGCGCCAGGGTATAGGTCATGGCCTTGCCCTGCTTTTCGCTGACTTGCACGATGAAGCTTTCTTCCGGCTTCACTTTTTTCGGAGCCTTGATCTGCGGCTGCAGACGGGTGGCCGGGTCTTCCACCAGCAACGGCACGATGCCGTACAAGCGGATGGGACGATCGTTGTCCCGCTGGTGTGGCTGCAACAGGGCCACATGCACATACACGTTGGGCGCCATCTCGGCAGTGACCGGGATATCCAGCGTCTGGGCCTGGCCACTGGCCGGTAGCCAGTAGTGATCCAGCACCCGGGAGCCGTTCTCCAGACTTACCAGCAGGCGGCCTTCGCTGACGGCGGGCAGTTCCACCCGGGCGGAGTCTCCCACCTGGTAACTTTCTTTATCTGCGGACAGGGACAAGCGGGTGGCGGCATCCTGGCTGCCACTGGCCTGGTCGCTGCTCCAGCCCAGATACACCGTCTGCGAGGTGCAGTGATCACTTTGTCGATCACAGACGCGGATCAGGTGGCGGCCCCAGTCATAGGCGGCGCCGTCCAGAGTCCACTGGCCGCGCCCCTCTGCATCGGTGGTGATCTGGGCCTGGGTGACAGATCGGGTGTTGGGGTCGCTGATAAAGTTGCTCAGGTCCTCGCCGGAACGGTCCCACCACCAGCGCCAGTCAATTTCATAAACAGTGATATCCAGGGGCCGACCGGATACGACCTTGCCTTCACTGTTGACGCTGATCAGGTCGATGGCGTGCTTACCCTCGCGGGATAACGCACCGCCCCAACCACTACCCTGCGGCACCTGCATGCCGACCCAATGTTTGAAGGGATAAACCGGCACACTGCGGATCTGAGTGCTGTAGTCACCGCTGTTCTCGAACACCCGGGTGGTCAACGTGGCACGCAGCAGGCCAGGGGTCTGCTCCACCGGAATGGTGAGCGGAAAGCTGGCTTTGCCCTGCCCGTCCACATGGGCTTCGAAGGCAGTAAAGGGCTCGCTACTGAGCGCGCGGGTGCTGTCATCGAAATGATAGGCATTGAGGCCATCGAAGCGGGTGGTGGTCGCCGCCACTCGTACTTTTACATCCGCTTTCAGGTTGGCGGCGGTAGCGCCGTTGAGCCATTGAGTAAACAGGCCCACCTGCGCCGCCTCGTTGGCGGGCAGTTGCTCGGGCAATTCCAGGTCGATCTTCAGGCGGTTGGGCTTGATCGCTTCCACCCGCACCGGGGTATCGAAGTAGCGCTGGCCCAGCCGGGCTACAGCACGCCAGTTGCCAGTGGGCGCGTCTTCACTGGTGCTCAGGGTGAAGGCATAGAAGTCCCCCACCGGCTGATCCAGGGTGTAGCTTTTCACCTTGTTTCCACGGGGGTCGAACCAGTCCAGAGTCAGCGGGTGATCGTCGGGCAGCACAGCGTTCTTGTCTTCGAGAATAAAGGTCAGGTGGATGTCATCGCCCGGGCGCCACACATCACGCTCTCCGTAGAAGAACCCTTTCAGGCCGTCTCGCACGGTCTGGCCGCTGGTGTTGAACTGGTTGGTGGGCAGCGCCCGGTTGCGGGCCACTTTCAGGAAACCGGTGTCGCGGTCTTTCACCGCCTGCAGATAAAAAGGTGTGCCATCCAGCTGGATGCTGGCCATCCCCTCTTTATCGGTAAGACCCATGCCCACCTGTTGCTGCTGATAGTTGTAGGCCTTCACCACCACCTCGGCGGCGGGCTGGTTAGTGTCCAGGGTAGTAGCCACCACGTGCAGGGTATCGTCCTGACCGCGCTTGGCGATCAGCCCCAGGTTGGAGGCCAGGAAAGCGCGAGTGCTGCTGGCCAGGTCGTTATAGCGGTAGTAACTGTCGGAGCAGGGGTTGTCCTGTTCATACCAGCTCAGGTAGCCGGCATCGCGGTAATAGTCGGCCAGCCGGTCCGGCTGCTGCTGTTCCTGGCCCGGGCCCTCGTAGTTGTCCGGCAGGGTTGTGTTGCGGGTCAGGGAGGCATCCGGGCAGGTGTAGGTAATGTCATCGCCATCAATGGTCAAGGTGAGATGCACCAGACCATTGGGGTGTTTGGCCATCAGCTCGGTCAGGTCCAGATGATAGCGCTGCCAGCCGTCGCCGTTGGCGGGAAGCTCAAGGGTTTTCTGCCACAGGTAGCGACCGGTGCGGGTGTCCATGTCCCCTTCATCCAGCTCACTGCCCTGCAGATAATTGCCAATATTGTCGTCAAACACCCGGAAGGCCTGCACCTTCACCGAGCGGATCCCCACCGCTTCAAAGGGCACGCTGAGTTGCTTGCCATCCGGCAGGATGGTGCCCTTGCCGGCAAAGCGCACGCCGGGCTTGCTCATCATCAGGGTGACGGTTTTTTCCAGTTTTTCCGGCAGCCGGCCATGGCTGGCGGAGCGCAGGCCGGCATCGATCACCAGCGCCACATTTTCTTCCTTGTCGTCCTGTGGATAGACCCGCAGGCGGCTGCCGTCCACTTCCAGGCGTGGCGCCTTGCCGTTCAGGGTGACCAGTCCGTTGAGGTTCTGGGAGCCTTGCAAGGCCTCGGAAAAATTCACTTCCACATGGGGTTTGGGGTAGTTCACTGCCCGCACATTGGTGACTTCGAAGGCCGCCACCGCAGGGACGTTGTAATGGCGTTCACCCTGGTTCTCTACACCCAGGGGCGAGCCATCCCAACTCAGGGTCACCTGGCTGGCCTGGTCACCCCGGCGGATGCCGGAAACGGTAAATCCATGGCGGAAACCGGCCTTGTCGTGTTCCCAGCGTACCGGTAGCGTCTGATTGTCCTGGCTGGCACGCAGGCTTTTCTCCACCGCTTCGGCCTCGGCCAGATCCCGGGTTTCCAGGCTACCGGTGAGCACCATTTTTTCGCCGGCCTCGGCCGGCAACAGGGACTGCACCGTCAGGCTCAGTTGCTGACGCATCACCTGCAGGGGGAATTCTGCCGGAGGCAGCGTTTCATCCACACCGTCCAGGCCCTGGGCATAGAGCATCAGAGTCAGCGTCTCACCGGCGGCCAGCGGTTCCGAGGGGCGGATTTCCAGTCTGTCTTCGGCGGTGAAGCGTATTTCTGCCGGCATGTCCGGCACCAGACGGGCAACGCCCGAGACCGGTTGATCAAGCTTTTCTGCAGACGCTACCGGATGATTAAAGCGCACCACCAGCGGCGCCCGGGAACTTATGATCGAAGGGGGAGATGCCGCCAGGTGAGCCTGCCAGCGCTGATCCAGCTGTGTCGGCGCAGGCTGCGCGATTTGCCTGTCGGCTTTATCCTGTTTAGGAGGAGAGTCACTGTCCCCCTTCTCTCCGGTATCACAGGCGCCCAGTGACAATGCCAGGCACAGCATCAGTAACCGAAAAAACGGCAATCCCCTCGTTGACATAATACGCTTCCAATGCAAATTGATGATCAGGCCAAACATAGCACAACCGTTCTGCAATGCGTGGGCAGATCCACCGCAGTGTCAACGGTTTGGCAAAAGAGAAACAGCGGATTGAGCGGGGTCCTGTCGTGATGCAGAAAAAAACCGGCTGGGGGCTGGCAGCCCTGGCCATGGCGTCGCTACTGACCACCTGGTGGCTGACCCCGGGCGATCCCGATGAGGCGCTCTGGGAGGACTACCTGAGCCGGATTGCCCGGCTGACTCGACAGGATATTCCCGCGCGAGTCCCGCTTCCCGTACTGGCCTATCCCGGTGCCCGAGAACTGCGGCTGCCGCTGCCGGAACACCGGGTGGATATGCTCGACTATCTGGAACTACGACACTGCGGCCTGATGGAACTGATCAGCCAGCGCAACAGCTCGCTGGGTAAGCTGCAGGCGGATTCCTTACGGCTCAGTCATGAACTGGCGTTTATTCACCAGGCGCGCACCTGCCTGGAGGAACAAACCCTGGATGACCCGGAGCTGATCAACGTCATGTCGCAGGTGGTGGCCGAAAAGGAAGCCGCGCTGCCGGCCCTGTACTGGAATGTACTTACCGCCAGCGAGGAAATACGGCGCTTTTTCAGCCAGTCCCCTTCCGCCAGTGTCGGCGACACCAGTGCTGCCTTGCAGAGCCTGCAACAGCTGAGTCACACCCTGATCGCCCACAAACAAAGTGGCGCCGTGACACCACTGAATCTGGAACCCTTGCTGGAAACCCTGGCCCGTAACCAGGCCGGCGGTCATCTACTGCGGCGCATGGCGCTTTCACTGCGGGAACTGGAGCGGGGCAACCAGCTGCTCGAAGGCATTGATCCGCAGCGCCTCTGCCCCCGCAATCAGGCCAGCACCCGGGCCCGGCGGTTGCGCAATGTGCTGGACAATGTCTGGGGCCCCAGTGTGCAAAAATCGCTGGCGGAAAGTCGCCGCCAGCGCCAAACACTGGCTGACAGCCTGGAACAGATGAACGGTCTGCTGGATTCACCCCCTGCCCCTTTCACCCGCTGGCGGCACCATTACTTCGGCCCGAACGGGGTGGAAAGCCGCATGGAGCGTGCGCTGGAGCGCCATGTGACCCTGTGGCAGGAACACCTGGGCGCCTGCGGACTGATGCCGGGGAAACCCTGACTCGGAGCTTATATGCACTTTCGTGCAAAAATTGACCTGGCGGGCTAAACAGAAAGTCTACAAAGCGAATGTTTCGGCGAACAACTGTCCACATAATGCCAGGCGTCGATGAGGTCCCATCCATCGACTCCGGAGTTTTACTCCGTGATAGCTCTCCCGAGCCAAACTATTCACGGCGCCTTTTGGCGCCGTTTTTTTTGGGGGGGATGTACCGGGTAGCTACGAAGCCGCTGTAGGAGCGCCGCTTGAGGCGCGAACCGAGCGCGAGCGAGGGGACACGACAGAGGTATAGATCTGTCGGTCATTCTTTCTAAAACCTGTCGAGCCTTGATATTCCTGATTGCCCTGCGGGCAATGTCCTCGCTGAGGCTCGGTTCGCGCCTCAAGCGGCGTTATTCGCACGCTCACACTTCGGGCCGCACGGAACTGCGTGCGTTACTCCGCTACGCTCCGTTCCTACAGCGGTTATCAGAAAGGTTGCCTCGTAGCTCAATTCAACATAAACGTCGAATACTCCAGTTCTCCCATCTTCCGGTTCACCAGCCACAACCCCAGCATCACACACACCGCCAGCGACAGCAGGAAACCGAAGCCGAAGAATTGCGGACCCAGGTACAAGCTTATGCCGGTAAAGATCACGTTCAACACGAAGAACAGGCCGGTGAGCAGTACCAGCATGCGGCGCTGGTCCAGGTAGCAGAACACGTTGATGATGGCCAGGAACACCACCTGTAACGCCGTGGCCACCAGCTGGACTTTGAGCAACGGCAGGTACAAGTCGGTAATCCCCAGGGCCGCGAAAATCTGGGCGCCAGCCACCATGATCACCAGGGCCGAGATGGCCTGGATCTTGAGGATCTGGAAGATGCCCTGACGAATCACGAACACCATCTGGTTGCGCATCTCCTCGATATAGGACAACGACCCCCCTTCACGCACCGCATCGTAGAAATTGCTGTAGTACTCCACAAAGTCGGTTTCCATGCGCACCAGAAACACGGCCATGCCGGGAATCAGCGACAGGTAGGACAGGAACACCGGAATGTCATAGATCAGCGAGGCGTGCAGCGGACCAATCACCTCGCTCCCGGTGCCGCTGTAAAACCAGAACATGGCCTTGTCGGCCCATACCCCGGCGTTGTAGAAAAACCCCACCAACATCAGGCTGGGATACAGGTAACGGGGGCGAAACATGTCGAAGGACACCATGCTGAGCGCCGGATAGCCGCGCACGATCAGCACCAGCATGCCGGCGAGCAAGGTCACCTGACCCAGCAGAAACCCGAGCAACAGTCCTTCCAGATCGAGAAAGCGCAGCAACAAGGCACCTACCACGGTGATCCCGTAACCCAGGGCGTACAGCACCAGTATCGCCTTGTACTGTTTCATCCCCGACAGGAACACGGTGGCGATCCAGATATTGCACAGCACCACAAAGCTGGCCGCCATCAACACCCGGAACAGGATGCTCTGTTCCGGGAACAGAAACACTGCGGCAGCTAGCGACAGGACCCCGGCAATGACCGTGACCAGCAGGGTAACGCCGCCATAGTTCGGCAGAATCAAATCTTCGCGCTGCTCAAAGGCGCGGTCAGCACAGAAACGGGTAAAGGCCAGTTGCACGGTACCGGTGAGCACCAGGCTGATCGCGATCAGATAGGTGACGGTGACCTGAAACTGGGACACTGCGATATCCGGTACCACAGCCCCCAGGCTGAAAATACCGATAATCAGGATGCCGATAATCGACAGCACCCAAGGCCCGGAGCTGATCACGCCAGCATAGGCGTAGGCACGGATCAGGCCCAGCAAGGTATCCTTGCGCAGCAGTTTTCGCAGTTCGAAGCCGATACCTGCCATCAGCGCTCCCCTTCCAGCAAACCCTGATACAGCTCACGGTAGGAGCCGAACATCTGCTGCTGGGTGTACAGGGTTTCCACTCGGCGGATGCCGGCCTGCTGTGCCTCGTGCCAGGCCTGCGGATTACTGAGTAGGTTGGCCACCGCCTTACCCAGGGCTTCCGGGTCAGCAATGCCCACCACGGAACCGGCCGTGCCAAACGCCCGATCGTCTTCATCCAGCCCTTCGATCAGTTGGCGGCAGGAGCCCACATCCGTTGACACCGCCGGCACGCCAGCGGCAAAGCCTTCCAGCAATACCAGCGGCAGTGCTTCACTGATGGAGCTGAGCACCACCACACCCACTTTTGGCAGCAGCTCGTCGATCTTCTGAAAGCCAAGAAACTCTACATTCTTTTCCAAACCCAGGCTGGTCACCAGAGAACGGCACTCTGCAGCGTATTCCTTGTCTTCATCCTCGGGGCCGGCAATCCATCCCTTGGCGTCCGGTATCTCGTTAACCAGGGTGCGCATGGCGCGCAGGAAGGTTTTGACGTCCTTGATGGGGACTACCCGGCCGATCAGGCAGGCGGTCTGGGGTATCTCTTCACTCCGGGCAGCACGCACCTTTTCCATGCGTGGCAGGTCGATGCCATTGGGAATATTGAGCGTGCGCTCGGCGGGGGCGCCGTCTTCCACCTGCCGTTGCCGGTTACGCTCGTAAAGCGCAACGATGCGGTTCGATGACTGGTAACACTCGCGTCCCAGCTCGGTAAAGAAATTCACCCACTTTTCGCGAAAGTAAGCCATTTCTGCGTTGTTCTTTTCCACCAGCCCGCGGTTATCGCTGATCCATTCACTCTGGAACAGATCAATCTTGCGTTCCTTGGTGTAGATGCCGTGTTCGGACAGCAGCAGCGGCTTGCCCGTGCGCCGTTTCAGCATGGCGCCCAGAAAACCGGCATAACCGGTGGAGATGGTGTGATACATGCGCGCCGGGATCAGATTGGAGGCAATGTCATTCAGCACCCAGAGCGGTGCATGCATGATGCGGACGGTCCAGAAATAATCGACAAATGAAGGGTCCCGGCTGTATTCCCGATAGGCATCAGAAATGAAATCCCAGCTTGCCCGGCTATGCAAAAATGACTCCTCTGAGTAACAGCAGCCATCCCCCAGGCCATCCAACGTCTCGCCAAGCAGAGCTTCCCGCTCCGGAGAATGTTCGCCGGAACGCATCAGATCGTGTAAACGGCTCAAGCGATGATAGGCTTCGGGATCACCTTTTTTCGGTTTTTTTTGCGCGCCACGCTGGAAGTCATGCAGGTAATGCACCTCCAGATGAACCACATTGTCCGGCAGGGTGTATTTCATGTCGCCATAGTCTTCCGGGCGACTGCCGATAAAACAGCAGGCAAAGGTATATTCCGGAAACCCCCGGATGATCTGGTTTACCCAGCTAGACACCCCGCCGCTGACATAGGGAAAAGTCCCCTCCAGCAACAGACAGATGTCCGCCTTATCCGCTCTGGGCAGCGCCATAGCCCCTCCAGTACTCCACGGATTTATTCAGGGCAGTAAACTGACTGCCATCGGGAATCTGTTCCATCAATAAGCGCACCATGGGTAGTTGCCGACGTTGCAGGGCGATTTCTGCCAGCCAGGGATTGACCTGGGCCGGAGACAACCCCAGTCGGCGGGCGAATACCAGGGATTCCTGGGATTCCCCCAGGTTTCCCTGACTCATCTTGATGCGCCCGCGTAATAACCATAGCCCGGCGTCTTCGGGGGATTCCATCAGCCCCATATCGGCATAGAAGCTCGCCCGCTCCAGGGTCAAGGTCATGATGTCACCGCGTACCAGATCCTGATAACTCAGCTCCCAATACAACTCTGCAAGACGACGGGCAAGCCGGTAGCGACGAGACTCCTTGGCCCGCTCCAGCAAATGCAGGACACGGTCAATATCGCGGGTGATGTCTTTTTCCTTCTGGTCGAGAATACCGTAGGCAAGCAGGCGCAAATCCTCATAGGAATCTCCCAACGAATCACGCAGCAGTCGGCCGGTAATGCGCCCGGGCATGTCCTTGAGCACCAGCATTCCCTGAATCCGCAAGGCGTTGGGCGCAGTCTCACTGGTAAGCAAACTTTTCAGATCAATCTGCCGGAAACCGGCGCTTTGTTGATTGTTGACCGGTGTAAAATAGGGCTTTGCCACCTGGGAAAAAGGCAGCGGCATGAACAGTGCCGGCAACATCACACCCAGGGCAATGCCACCGATAATGGTCAGTAGCCCGATTGCAGGGATAAAAAAGGCAAAGGAAAAAATTAGTGCCAGTGAAAAGACTTTCGGCTCTCGAAAACGGGCCGGAAGAAAGGTCCACGCCACAGCGGACAACAAAGCCGACGCCAAGCCATGGGCGATCAGGTAAAGCAGAAAATAGGACAGCGAGCTGTTCTGACTGAGCAACAGCAGCAGCGAGCCCAGCTCGGCACTGATCGCATAGATAAGCAGCTTCCAGCTAGACACCGGCCACCTCCAGCAACTCGCGGAGCTGATCGCCAGGGTCACGCTCACCCAGTAACCGATGGTAGTACTTCACCCCGGCCTGGCGGAGGCTGAAGAAGGCATAGTCCTCCTGTAGCCATTTTTCCGTGCGCAGTACAAAACCTTCCAGACTGGAATCACCAGTCATCGGCATCATAATCATCAGCACGTTGTCATGGACCCACCAAGCCAGATCCAGACTACGTAGGCCCCGCGCCAGCGCTTCCAGAATCTGAGCGGCCTGTTCGCTGTCATCGGCCACAAACAGGGTCAGGGCGGTATCAACCCGCGCTTCACCGCGCAACCGGGAAAGCGCCGTCATTTCACTGGCAAAGCGGGTCGGCAGGTTCGGCCAGGTATCCAGCAGGCTGTCCACCTCTTCTCCGTAGTGCGCCACATCCGCATAGAAGTTCAGTAGCACAGAAAGCAACTGCAGGTTTTCATAATTCATGGACAGGAACGGCAACCGTTCCACCACCAGCACACCGATCATTTCCCCGGCACTGTTGGTCACCGGTGCCGCCACCAGATAGCGGCCTACATAGGCATCATCCTGGGTATTCTGCTGTACATGGGCGAGCATGCCGATGTCCAGGGCGTGGTTAAGCAGAGCATCGTGCTGATCCAGGGGTTTGTTCTCCCCCAGCAGGGCGGCGGCCTGGTCACTGATCTTGCCGTCCAATACCGGATAGAGAGCGGCGCGCTGCAATTGACAGTACTCCGCCAGCAAATTGATCAGATCATCCGCCGCCGGCAGGATTGTGCTGTCGCTTTCATCCAGGGTCAGATCGCGCAGACGGAACAGGGCATCACGCACGGTGTAGGGCCTGACCAGCAGATTCTCTTCCAGACGGTCATGGGAAAGGCGTAATAGCACATGACGCTGAGTCAGGTTTTGTAGACGCTCCAGGGCATAACTGGCAGCGCTTTCCGCCCGCTGCAAGCGAACCCGCCACAGGTCAGCGAATTCACCGCAGACCAGGCTGAGAATAAAACCGCCCAACATGGTGCCCTCGGGGAAATCCCAGTCCCCATAGAAATCCATATTGCGGAGCACAAACCAGCTGGCCAGCAGACACAGCATGCCAAACACACCGGCAAGGCTACCGTAACGCAGCGACACCAGAATGGGCACGAACAAGCCCCAGCGGAAGTTGGCATCCAGCGCCAGGGGATCTTCGGAACGTAACCATAGCCCCATTGAAACTGCCGCCACAGTCAGCAGTACCGCCTCCAGCACCACCCACAAGGGTCTTGCCGGCGGTGCCACCAGAGCAGGGATGACGGTGTTAGCCAGCCACTTTCGCATCAGCGAATGACCGGAGCCAGCAGCTTGTCGATGACTTTTTGCCCGGTCTGGCTGAGTGACGTTCTTGCCCAACCGGCGCGAGCACCGGTGCCGCTGTAGACGATTTTGCCGGAAGGCAGTTCGCGAATTTCCAGCATCACGCCCACCGCCGGTTCGCCATCTACGCCAGTCTTGTAACGCCATTCATGCACTACGCCGCTGACCACATACTGGGCCGATTGCGACTGCACCCAGCGATCCATCTTTTCCCTGTTGGCAGAGGAAGACGCTTCGAACAACAGCCCGTCATTACCGGTTTCCGGATAATTTTCCACCGCGGTCACACCCTGCCGGTAAAGCACGGATTCCACGATGGCCGCTGCCCGCAGCCCGGCCTGGGGGGTTCCGGTGCGATTTACCAGCGGCAACACCAGCCAGGTACCTTCCGCGTTCAGGGAAACTCCCTGACTACTGCGTACATGGGTGCAACTGGCCAGCATCAGCGCCAGCAACAAAACAACAACCTGTTTCATCTCATGCTCCTAGTAGTAAATCCTGTATTGCAGTTCAGCACGGTAGCTATCTTCATCGTTACCACCGGTGTTCAGTTGCCGCTCCAGTGACAGCTGCCAGGCATCCCGACCAAGCAGCGGGCCGGCCAGACCTAACCGGCCGATAAAACCGTCACCGGAAATGCTGTTATTCACATATCCCACCTCACCCCATCCCTGCAGGCGATGCGGCCGGATATGCACATCCGGCATGCCGAGTAACAAGGACGCTCCGGATTCATTGTAATCCTGCGGCAAGGGACCAGTGTCTGACCCGGGCGGCAGCAAGGTCCGAACCTCCGCCATGCTGTTACCCGTTTCGGTAAAGTCTGCGCGGGTATGTCGCAGGCGCAACCCCGGCGAGAAACGGGACAACCAGGGACGCCAGGTGCTTTGCAGATTGACGATACTGCCATCCCCCAGGGTCTGGTCGTTGAGATCCCGATACTGATAATCCGCCCAATCCACACTGCTCTGCCAGGTAGACTGGGGCGACCAATTGAGCTGGAACTGGCTGCCGGTGCGCGACCCGCCCAACAGCAACAATGAGGTTTCATCCGCCGGCATCCGCCACTGGTAACGCCAGCTCGCAGACCAGTCGGAGTGCCAGTTGCCCCCCACCTCCAGATCCGCGGTGGTTTCGCTGTTATCCAACAGTTGTCGCTGGCCCAGCGAAAAACGGTAACGATAGCGCTCACGCTGGTATTGCCACTCCAGGGTCAGCCATTGCTCCGCTTCATCCACATCAAGCTGGGTACGATCATTACTGCCAAACTCCCGTTGCCGGTAGCGTGCGGAAAAGGTGCTGTAGTCACTGAATGGCTGACTCTGGGTAAATGCCCAGTCAGTCATTTGCAAGGCACCCAGACGGCGCTGTTCCACCGCCAGTGCGCTGGAGCGAGCACTGGGCAACAACAGGGATTCCTGCTGATTGTTGGCGCCAGCCAGTTCCGGAGAGCCGGACTGCATGGCCATTAGCGTCGCGGTGGCGCGCCGTTCCTCGCCCAGTTCCACCTGGCTTCCCAGTTGCTCGGACAGCGTCAATTGACCGGCATAACGCTCACGAATCTGCGCCACGGCATCCCGGTCATTATTGAGCATGGCATAGGCCAGTGCCGACCCGGCATGCAGGGCGCCGGCAGCCTGCTGCTTGCGCAGGTACCAGGCACGGGCCAGTTCCGGCTCGCTATGCCCCAGCGCCCACTGGGCCAGCCATTCTGAACGGGCTTCGTCATCACCTTGCTGCTGGCGAATCTGTTGCGCCAGTTGCAGCGAACCATCTCCACCCTCAAACCGCTGGCTGAGCGCCAGACGCATATCGCGATACAGGGTCTGCTTGTCGTTACTGACCGGGAACGGCAATCGTTGATGCAAACTGCGCAGCACCGGCCAGGCCTGACCATCACGCCCTGCCGCAATCAGCGCCTGGGCATACTGCCATTGTCGCTCCCAGTCGTCGGGGGCGGTTTGCAGCAGACGGCTCTCGTAACGGACCGCCTGCTCGGCATGACCCAGCGCCATATGAGCGGCGGCCAGCACTTCCCAGTAACGCCGATCCAGACGGATGCCGGCTTCCCAGGCGGCAAGGGTCTGGGCCAGCTGAACATCATCACCACTGGCGACCAGCAGCCATAACCAGGCGATACGGGTTTCCCGGTCACCGGGAGCCAATTCCAGCGCCCGCTGTAACCACTGCGCCGCCCTTTCCATCTCGCCCTTGCGTAAAAGCAGGTTGGCGTAAAAACGCAGAAACGCCGGATCCTGATGCAATTGCGCGCGCTGGGCGTCACTAAGCTGGTGCAGAAAATCATCGATGGCCTGCCAGCGACCGGCATCCTGCATCTGATAGAGGGCGCCCATGGCAAAAGCCTGATCCCCATTGCGCTGCCAGGCCCGCTCCATCAGCGCCACGACTCTGTCGCGATCGTAATAACGGGCCAGGGTAATGTACTGGTACAGATCCGGCAGGGTGTCGTCACCCTGCTCCAGCAATGTCTGGTAATGACTCATGGCCGGCTGCCACTGTCCCAGCTCACTGGCCATAACCGCCAAACGGCGTGTCAGGTCAGGATCATAGGGCAGGTTTTCGGCATCACTGCGCAAATCGGAATAAGCCGTCTCACGCTGACCCTCAAGCCAATGGTAGCGGGAGACTTGCAATGCCATATCCCGCTCCGGGCCATAGCGATTCATGTACTGCCGCGAATAGCGAGCGGCTTGCTTTCTATCGCTTTGATTCCAGGCCAGACGCTGCATTTCCCACAGCACAGCCTGGCCCGGATAGCGCCGATGCCAGTCAGCCAGGAACACCAGGCCTTCATCCGGTGTGCCGAGCAACTCATATTGGCTGGCGATGGTAGCCAGCAGATCACGGTCCCGGGGGGACACTTCCAGCAATTCCTTGTAAACCCGCAACGTCAATTGGTGGTCGTAGGCCAGCGGCGCCCGCTGCCGAACCTGCTGCCAGGCCTGCGGATCGTCAGTGTTTTCCGCTACTTCCCACCAGGCTTTCAGGGCAGTACTGCTATCTCCCTGCCAGTCGGCGATCTGCGCCAGCCTCAGCAACCAGCGAATATCTTCGGGGCGCCAGTAGAGAGCATTGTCCACCACTTGACGAGCCCGTCCCAGATTGCCCGCCGCCACAAAAACCTCATAGCTATGGTCGTAGTAGCTCTCCACATAGGGCTCCGGCGCTTGGGCCAGAACAACGCCAGACAGGAATGGCAAAGGTAATACCAGAGTGAGAAGCAACCGCTTCATCGCTGCTCCCCACGGCCACTGAGACGCAACAACCGCACTGCATAGCGCTGGGCCTGGGCCAGGTTTCCACCGGCCTGGGCCAGGCGCATAAGGCGGTACAACACAGCCTTGTCCTGGAAATAGAGGTGTTCGTAGCGGGACGCAAAGCGCAAAGCCACGTCATGCAAACTGCCGGCTTCCAGGGAAGCCAGCGCCTCGAGAAAATACTGCTTGCGAACGGTCGCGTCAGCAGACGCCTCCATGGCTTCCCCATAAGCTAGCCCCGACGACAGGTAGTTACCCTGCCCTAACAGAACCCGTCCGGCTTTTTCATACCATTCGCCGGGCCGCTCGGCCTCAGTGGCAAGCAGCCGATAATAGCGCACGGTCTGTTGCACCTCCCCGAGCCCCAGAGCCATTTCCGCCAGTTCCCGGCGCTGGTCAGTAGTCAATGTCGACCAGTCCTGGCTGCGCACACTTGCCAGGGTCTCAGCCTGCAATCGGGAAGACCCACGCAGCTCCGGATCCATGGCCATCAGCCGCTTGAAATCCCACTGCAATCTCAGCCAGCGAACCTCCGACTGGTAACCCGCATCGGCGGCTTCTACTCGGTCCAGTTGCACATCAGCTTCGTCAAATCGCCCCAGAACAATCAATTCCCGGGCCATCAACAAACGCAGCTCATGATCATCCGGCTTAGCTTTCAGCCAGGCCTGCATGTAACTCAAGGTCACCGCATCCAGGCGCGCATTGCGCAACGTGACGGCCAAGTCCCGGGGAAATGCCAGCCAACAGACCACCAGGATCAACAACAGACAAGCGAACAACTCTGTGGGGCCAAGAACCCGTAATCGCTCAGTGCGAACAGTGTAGCCATAGCTCTTCGAGCTCATGCTTCGCACTCCTGTAGTGATAGAGGGTTCCGTCCCGGCGCACTGGTTTCAGTGGTTCATCGTTATGGTTAAGCGAGCAACCATCGGCATTGCCGATGGCAAATTCCAGGTTGGTGTGTCCTGCCAGAGAAAATTGCATGCCATCGTCATTGCGAGCAAATGTAGTCAGGCGGCCATTGGCCTGTTGCAGGTAAGGCAACGAGTTCGAACCGGACTGCCAGTGAGCGGCAGCACCGGACAAATGCAGGTAGCGGCCGGGACCGTCTTCCCGGTAGCCGGCGACCCCATGGGTATTATTGGTCAGGGCCGGTAGCGGCAGCGCCTCAGGTAATCGCAGGGTGCGCAGTTCGCCATTGCCTTTTACCCTCCAACCATCATTATCCCGGGCGATCACCATAGTGTTGAAATCCAGCACCTTGCGGGCATAGTCAGACGCAAATACCGGATGAAGCGGTTGCGACTGCGCCCAGCGATAGACCCTTAGCAAGGATTCCAGAGCTGCCGTCTTGCTGGCAATGTAGGTGTGGTAATAGATGTTCACCGGCTTGAAGCGATAGGGGCTTTCCGTCAGTTCGAAAGTCTCGAGCACCCGCTCAAAACCGTAGAAAGGGCCACTCCACTCATTGGTATAAATGTTTTCGTTCTGGTTGGGCGCATACACCTGGTATTCGTCACCCTTGGGCAGGCCGATTCCCTTGATCAGGGTCCAGGTGGGTGCACTGTGGGTGATGATGGTATCGCTGCCGTTCATATTCAGCAGGTTGCCCCGGCGTGCCGCAGCCAGCGCTTCAGGAGTGGGCAGGGTATCCCCGCTCCACAACACCATTTCGGTGCGCTTGCCCCCGGCCAGCAGGTTGTTGTTGATGTACTGTGCCGAACCGACCACTTCACGCACCGGGTCCATCTGGTAATCGGGGATAGGCAGGCGCAATTGCCCTTCGGGGCCATACAGCTCCCCTGGCATTTGCTGGGCGTCGTACCAGAAAAAAGGATGCGAATAGGTGTGGGTAGCCGCTTCCACTTGAGGCAAGGCGAACATTTCCCGGGCGATCTGCTCCAGCTCGGCGGACATTTTCGGGTAGAGGCCATAAGGCGCCACTTCGCCCTCGATCACCGAGATGGTAGTGGGCACATCAAAACGTTTAAGCACTTCCTCCAGCAATACCCGGGCATCGGTTTGCCCCTGATAACCCTTCACCTCGGCCAGGCTGGGAAAACCATCACCATCCATATGCGCGAAGAGCAAGCGCCGACCATTTTCTGTCGTCACATCCGGAATCGGCATGACCGGTAGCTGTAATGCCTCGCGAATGAAGGTGAGCGGATTGACCACCCAGCGATCCAGTCCTTCACCTTTCTCACCGGGCAATATCGAACGGATCATGAAGGGCTGGAAGACATAACCACCCCAGGGGGTCGTCGCCGCTGGCGTGTAGGTATGTTCCCCGGCGCGCAATTCCAGCCAGGGCTGGGCGGACGAATTGTGCAATGGCGACGACAGCTCTATCAGTTTGGGCAGTGCCAGCTCAAACCCCATGGCCTCATGCTGACGGGTAACCGTCGGCGGTGACAAGGGTGTAGGCCGACCCTCGAAACCGAAAGTCTGCGCATTGGGCCCCACCGGGTCCACCGCCGGGTAACCCAGCATGGCAATGGGAACGCCCGCATCTTTTTGTTCCACCAGCCAGGCCTCAAAATCCGCATCGGCCAGCTCTTCCTCTTCCAGCCACACGACAATACCGGCGTATCGTCCCTGCAGTGTGCCAGCTGGCATGGTGGAATTGATGGCACGGATATCAGGAACCAGCCCCTGGAACTGCAGTGGCATCAGCCCATAACGCACCGCATCGGAAAGCTCCCAGAATCGCTCATTGCTGCCACCATGAACCAATAACACTTGCCGGG
The DNA here is from genome assembly GCF_002364155.1 of Alcanivorax sp. UBA3183. Classification (NCBI taxonomy): domain Bacteria; kingdom Pseudomonadati; phylum Pseudomonadota; class Gammaproteobacteria; order Oceanospirillales; family Alcanivoracaceae; genus Alcanivorax; species Alcanivorax sp. UBA3183. The sequence continues at coordinate 18,272 of NZ_DEXN01000004.1, read as the reverse complement.
GCAGCACCTCGCGCACGCCCAGCCCGAGCATGTCCAGCTCCGGATTGGTGATCCAGGGAATCACACCGTGACCCGCAATTTTCCTGGCAAGCTCTCGGGCTTGCTCACGCTCAGCAGGCGGCGCGTAGTCAATGGCAATGGTATCGACCTGGTACTGGTCACGCATAGTGGCAAACTGATTGAGCAACCACTGGCGGTCTTCCTCGGGAACCGGCGCATAACGCTGCTTGCCTGCCTCCCAGCGCTGGTAAAGTGACTCCGCCGCGATGGCATCCACCGGCGCCTCAACCAGCGGCATCAGTTCAAAGCCGCGATTGAAAATAAAACGTGCCTGGGGGTAACGCTGGGAGATCTGGTTGATCAACGTCGCTAACCCTTGCCGCTGTTGCTCCCGCTGCTCAGGTGTCTTGGCGACTAGCTGGTAGCTATCCAGGGTATCGAAGAAAAAGCCCCGGTACCCTTGCTGCCAGAGCGGCGCAATGACCTGCTTGAGGAGAAAATTTCGCAACCCTGGGGAAGACAGGTCGAAAATGTGGGAGCCCCAATCCGGATTTTCCCCCAGAAGCCACTCAGGTTTCAGGTTTGCAAAATACGGGCGAGATGCCAGGACTTCACCCAAGCTGACATAGGCATAGAAGCGCTGCTCGCGAAGCTCATCGGGCACGCCACTGGCTTGATCCGGCTCAACAACAGGAAAATCATAGATAGAGAGGGTGTGCCAAGGGATGTCAGGGCCGTAATAAAACGCGGTGGCTTGCTCAGAGCGTGGCTCTGCGCCAGCGGATGCCCCTATCAATACAAACAGAATCGCCAGACAAGAACGAATCAATGAATTCCCCAACTTACATAAAACCAAATTATCTTATATACCCATTCAAGGCAGCGTGAATAATGAGAGAAACATCATGCAACTCAAATACAACAAAAGGGCATTTGTGTAAAATCCCCCCACCTCACAAAAGCCGACTATTTTTACCAAACTGGCTGCGCAAAAACGCCATCTGGTCCCCGCGAATACGATGACTGTTTATCAAGGCCAGGTATTCGGCCATGTTTGGCACATAGGGCAGCGCCAATAGATCCATCTCGATCTCTTCCAGGCGCCGGTTGCCTTTGCGCTGGTTACAGCGTCGGCAGGCAGATACCACATTGGACCAGCGATCCCGGCCCCCTTTCGAGGTGGGGACAATATGGTCACGGGTCAGGACGTGTTCCGGGAAAGGCTTGCCACAATAGAGACACATATGCTGGTCACGGCGGAAAAGAGCCCGGTTGGTCAATGGCGGTGCCGGGCGCTTGTGAGGGTTGGCAACACCATCGCAGGCAATGATGGAATGCAGGGACAGGCTGGAACGCTCCCCGGAAAACCGACAGGTGCCACCCCGCAGACGGTAGATCACATCCCCCAGCGTCCAGGTGACCAGCCCGCGCGCATAAAGAGTGGCAGCCACCTGCCAGTCCAGCCATTCCACGGGAGTGCCGGTTTTATCGAGACGCAGAATGCGTTCACTCATGGGCTACCTCACGATCATTGCTGCGCCTCCAATAGGCACAGCCTTCCTGGTACGGCTCGATGCCGAGGCGCGGAACAGGATCTCGTAAACCAGTGACGATTCTGCGACAGCGGGAAAAGAAGACAGAGCCGCAAACAGACTGTGGGGTCTGAAGCAGGCGTAACGACTGCCTCCTGGATAGGGTCCACACAATAGTGGTGCCTTTGCCCGGTTATCTCTGATCAAGCAGCCGCAACCGCCTGATCACAAATACCGGATTGAACAAATAATAAACAGGGCAGCATCGGCACTGCAACTGCCACTATGAAGGGGTGGCGCGAAATTCAGGCAATCGGTAGCAACTGGTCACCGTTGCTCCCGTGTTATCTCCGTCGGTCATGATCGCCACCGCATCCACGCTGTCCACGTCCATGTCATGAAAGCGACGGAAATCCTCGCGTACATTTCGAGCAAACGATTGCCAGGGGCCGGCACCGCCCGGCCCCTGCACCACCACCATCACCGCCTGGGAGGCAAAAGGGTTGGGCCAGTACGTGCCCGGCGCCGCTTGCCGGGACCAGACATAGTTGATCGCCCGGGTCTGCCAGGGCAGCCAGCCCTTCTTCACCACATAGACCCGGGCCTGGAAATCGTCCCCGGCCTTGATCTGCTCATCGACCTCTGGCCAGTCCGCGATCTGGTCAGCACGCCACTGCCAATGCAGATAGGGGGTGCGGGTTATATCCACCGTGCTTTCCCTGGCCAGGCCGGACGCCGCCCCCTGGGCTCGGCTTTGCCAGCAACCGGCTTCCAGGCGATAGTCGGTCCTGCCCTCGAAAACCACTTCCCGCCAGCCTTCCGGCACCGCCGAAACCGCCCTGACAGGCAACAGAGCCAAAGACAAAAACAGCAGCACTGGTATACATTGGACCAACGGGTCACAAACAGGTCTCGTTTTCATGGCCGCGTTTCCTAGAATAGACATCCTGTTTACGGATATTTACTCCTCCTGTTGAGGGGGAGCTTTCACCGGATTTTCCTGTCTCAACCAAGCTCAAGGCAGACATCATGCAGTTTGATTACATTATTGTCGGCGCCGGTTCTGCTGGCTGCGTACTTGCCAATCGTCTTTCCGAAAACCCCAACAACCGTGTCTGCTTGCTGGAAGCTGGCCCGGCAGACAACAGCCTGTTTATCCGCATTCCCGCCGGCATCATCCTGATGATGCGCTCCAATGCGCGAAACTGGCGTTATTACACCGTACCGCAAAAAGCCCTGAACAATCGCCAGATTTACATTCCCCGAGGCAAGACCCTGGGCGGTTCCTCGGCAGTCAATGCCATGTGCTACACCCGCGGCCACAAGTGGGATTATGACCACTGGGCTTCACTGGGTAATGAAGGCTGGAGCTTCGACGATGTTCTGCCAGTGTTCAAACGCTGCGAGCACTATGAGCCCGGAGAAAGTGAATTCCACGGCACCCATGGCAAGCTGAACATCGCCGACCTGCGTTTCACCCACCCTGTCAGCCGTGCCTTTATCGAAGCAGGCGTTCAAGCCGGACACCCCGCCACCGACGACTTCAACAACGATGTCCAGGAAGGCATGGGCATGTACAAGGTGAACCAGAAGGACGGTGAGCGTTGTGGCGTCTCCCGAGCCTATCTGCACCCGGTCATGGACCGGCCCAACCTGACCGTCATGACCGACGCCCTGGTCAATCGGGTACTGTTCGATGGCAAACGAGCCATCGGCGTGGAAGTGGAGCACAAGGGTCAGATCCGCACTCTGAAGGCCGACAACGAAGTCATCCTCTCCGGCGGCGCCATCAACTCGCCACAGATTCTCAAGCTTTCCGGCGTGGGTCCGGCAGCGGAACTGGCTGAACACAATATTCCCCTGGTTCACGACCTGCCCGGCGTGGGCGAAAATCTGCAGGACCACCCGGATGCCTTGGTGGTTCACAAGAGCCTTCGCAAGGACACCCTGAGCCTGGCGCCTGGAGCCCTGCTCACTACCGGCCTGAAAGGCTTTATCGACTTCTTCTACCGTCGTACCGGGCAGCTCACCTCCAACGTGGCGGAAGCCGGGGGCTTTATCAAATCCGGGCCGGAGCAAGAGATTCCCGATCTGCAGTTGCACCTGACCGCCGCCAAACTGGATAACCACGGCCTCAACCTGCTGTTCAGCATGGGCTACGGCTACTCGGGTCACGTCTGCATTCTGCGTCCCAAGAGCCGGGGCAACATCACCCTGCGTGATGCCAACCCACGCTCCCCGGCGCTGATCGATCCGCGCTTCCTGGAGCACCCGGATGACATGGAAGGGATGGTCCGTGGCGTCAAGGCCATGCGCAAGATCATGTCCCAGGATGCCCTCACCGACTGGCGGGGTGATGAAATCTTCCCAGGCAATGATGTGGAAAGCGACGAAGACATCCGTAACTTCCTGCGTCAGAAGTGCGACAACATCTACCACCCGGTGGGCACCTGCAAGATGGGCAGCGACGACATGGCAGTCGTCGACAGCCAGCTGCGCGTCCACGGCCTGGAAGGCCTGCGCGTCATCGACGCCTCCATCATGCCCACCCTGATCGGCGGCAACACCAATGCGCCGACAGTGATGATTGCCGAGAAAGGGGCTGACTCGATCCTCGGCGAGTAATCGCTGCAAGCCTCAAACGACAAGCTGCGACGCGGGCCGGGCCGTGCTAATCACATAGCGCCCTGCCCGCGTTTTTTATGGGAGGTTCTGCAGGAGCGTCGCTCGCGGCGCGATTCCGACCTTGGCGAAGGTCGTTGATCTAGGAGCACCTCTCTCTGTGCTCTGCGAGTATGAGGTGCGAACCGAGCGTAGCGAGGCAACAGAGGCCAACGTCAAAACACTATTTTGTCTGGAGAGACCTGTCGAGCTTTGCCATTCCTGATCGCCCTGCGGTCGATTTCCTTGCTCCGCAAGGTTCGCACCTCAAGAGGTACTCCTACAGCGGCTTCGTAGAAATGACGAAGTACAAGGAACTTCCCAATCTTTCCTCATCCAACGGGCATAGCTTGTAGCGTCTCTTTTCACCTTCCTGTCATCTTTCTTTTACACACTACCTCCTTCGAATATCGCCTGATCCGATTGGGGGGATTTATGGTGGATGCAGTATCGTCTCCGCGCGCGCAGCTGGTGGAATTGCTGTGGCAATTGAAGCAGAACTTTGACCAGGAAAATGACAGCAGCCTGCGCTTTGTACATTTCAATACCCTGCTCAACGATCCGGTCTATCGGGCCGGGGTCATTAGCCGGGCGGTTAACAGTGACAACCGGAAAATCCGCGCCCTGGGCCTGAAACTGCAGGATGCCAACCGAGACGGCATGCTGCTGCATAAACGCCCGCCAGCAAACAGTGCTTCACTGCCGCTCACCAATCCCGATATCACCGAAACCCTGGGCAGCGCATCCGCCGGTAGCGGGCAAAACGCAAGGTCACAATGGATGTACGCCTGGCTGGGGCTGGCCGCGATGATGCTCGGCGTGATTGGCTACTTTGCGTATCAACCTCTTCACCAACTGGTGGCGGGCAAACAGGTGGTCAAAGGCTCTCTGTTTGGCAACCAGACCTGGCATGCCGGCACCACCTGGATCCTCGACGGCATCGTCTACCTGGAAGCCGATGCCAACCTGACCATAGAACCGGGCACCCGCATTGAAGGCCGCCCCGGTTCTGCGCTGGTGGTTACCCGCGATGCCATCCTGTTTTCCCGTGGCCAGGAAAGCGCACCCATCGTCTTTACCAGTCATCAGCCCGAAGGCACCCGCGCCACCGGTGACTGGGGCGGTGTGGTGATGCTGGGTAGCGCCCCGGTCAACAAGGCTGACGCCCAGATCGAAGGCGTTCCCCATGGCGATGCCCGGGGCGCCTTCGGCGGCAGTGATCCAGGCTCCTCCTGCGGCATGATGGAATACACCCGCATCGAATTCGCCGGCTTCGAAGTCTATGCCAACAACGAACTCAACGGCCTGACCCTGGGGGGCTGCGGTGACGGCACCATTGTCCGCCATGTGCAGGTACATCGCGCCCTGGACGACGGCATCGAAGTGTTTGGCGGCACTGTGGATTTGCAGCATATCGTCATCACCGGCGCCGGCGACGATTCCCTGGACTGGGATATGGGCTGGCGAGGTCGGGTCCAGTTCCTTGCCGTTCAGCAGCATGCCGATGCCGGTGACAATGCCTTTGAGGGTGACAACCAGGCCGGCAACCCTGACGCCAGGCCTCTATCCGCACCGACCATGTACAACGTGACGCTGATCAGCCCGCGCAGTCACGACAAGTATCACCGTGCCATGACCCTCAAGGCCGGCTCCGGTGGCCACTTCCACAACATCATCATCGACGGCTTCTCCGGAGAAACCATTGACCTGAAAGGCACAGAAACGGTGGCGCGCATCCAGCAAGGCGAGCTCAGTTTTCAAAGCATGATGGTGAACCGGATCGGCAGCCGCGGGCTGACCTTCTTTGACCCTGAAACCGGTGACAACAATGACGACGGTGACTTCGACGAACGTCGTTACTTCCAGAGCAGCGCCGTGGCCGCCCAGTTTGGCACAGACCCACTGCTGACCCGGGACGCCACCAGCGCCTCCCACCCGGACTTCGCCCCCACCTCACGCTCACCGGCCCGTAATGGCGCCAGCCCCATTCCCCAAGGCGAATTCTGGGACGAAGCCGCCACTTACCTGGGCGCCGTGCGCCCCGGCAGCGTACAGAACTGGACCGATGGCTGGACCGCCTACCCGTTGAACTAGGAAGCCTCTGAAAAGTTCGCAGGAACCATGCTTGCCATGGCGAAAGGCCTCAGCAACATCGAGGATATTCGCCATGCGAGCATGGCTCCTACAGGGAGACGGAGCGGCGGCATACCTACCACATTGGCGAAAAAACGTGCAATAGTCGCGTAACACGCGTATACTTTCGCGTCCTCGCCGACGCTCGCTCGGCCCCTCCTCCCAATTCATAGGTAACACATGTCAGATTCCCGTTCCGGGTTCGCCGATTTAGGCCTGCCCGAGGTTCTGCTCGCTGCGATTGCCCGTCAGGGCTTCCAGGAGCCGTCGCCGATTCAGGCGCAAGCCATCCCGCTGTTGCTCGATGGTCACGACCTGCTGGGCCAGGCACAAACTGGCACAGGTAAAACCGCCGCTTTCGCCCTGCCACTGCTGGCACGGCTGGATGCATCCCTGCGTCAACCACAAATGCTGATTCTTGCCCCCACTCGTGAACTCGCTATCCAGGTGGCCAAAGCCTGTGAAGAGTTTGCCCAGGGCATCAAAGGACTCAAGGTACTGCCGATTTATGGCGGCGGTGAATATCGTACGCAGCTGAAAGGCCTGCGTGACGGCGCCCAGGTGATTGTAGGTACCCCTGGACGCGTCATGGACCACATCGAACGTGGCTCCCTGAACCTGAACAACCTGCAGGCAATGGTGCTCGACGAAGCCGATGAAATGCTTCGCATGGGCTTCATTGATGACGTCAAATGGGTACTCGAACGTACTCCGGACGACTGCCAGCTGGCCCTGTTCTCGGCCACCATGCCACCGGTGATTCGCAAGGTTGCCGATCAGCACCTGAAGAACCCCAAGCTGGTACGCATCGACAATGGCGTCGGCGCCACCGCCGGCACCAGCATCCGTCAGCGCTACTGGCCGGTGGCCGGGCTGAATAAACTGGATGCCCTGTGCCGTATTCTGGAAGCCGAAGAACACGATGCCATCATCGTTTTCGTGCGCACCAAGCAGGCCACCCTGGAACTGGCTGAACAGTTGAACCGCCGTAACCTGCGTGCTGAAGCCCTGAATGGCGACATCCCGCAGCAACAGCGTGAAAAAACCGTCCAGCGCCTCAAGGACAAGCGCTTCGATCTGCTGATCGCCACCGATGTGGTGGCTCGTGGTCTGGACGTGGCTCGCATCACCCACGTGATCAACTACGACATGCCCGGCGACCCGGAAGCCTACGTACACCGTATCGGCCGTACCGGTCGTGCTGGCCGCGAAGGCGACGCGATTCTGTTCGTTTCCCGCCGTGAGCAGCACGTACTGCGTCAGATCGAACGCACCACTCGCCAGGCCATCGAAAAGATGACCCTGCCGTCTGTGGACGACCTGAACGCCAAGCGCATTGCCCGCTTCCAGGAGCAACTGACAGCCTTGCTGGAAGGCAACAGCCAGGACGAAACCCGCGCACTGGTCAACCAGCTGCGCGACAGCATGGAAGTCAGCGATAACGACATGGCGACGGCCCTTGCTGTGATGATGTTCAAACGTGAACCGCTGATCCTGAAAGAACCGAAAATGGTCAAGGAAACACGTTCTCGTCGTGAACCGGCCCACGCGGCAGGCGGCCGTCGTGACGATCGTCCTTCCCGTGGCAACAAGGGTAAGAGCGACAAGGTCATGCGCAGCTACCGCATCCAGGTCGGTCATGACCATGGCGTCAAGCCGGGCAACATCGTCGGTGCCATCGCCAACGAAGCCAAACTGCCCAGCCGTCTGATCGGACCGATCAAGATTCACCAGGACCACAGCACCGTAGATCTGCCGGAAGACCTGTCTCCCCGTCAGCTCCACGTGATCCGCACTGCGCGGGTCTGCCAGCGTTCCCTGGATCTGGAAGCGGTATAAGCGACTAGCCGCTAGCCGCTAGCCCCTAGCTTCTAGCTGCAAAACAAAAAAACCGCGCCCGAAAGGGTGCGGTTTTTTTGTAGCTTGTAGCTTTCAGTTGATCAAGACCCGGAAATCCGGAAGCCCACCTTCACACCCACCTGATAGTGCCCCACTTTGCCATCCACGATATGGCCGCGGGTTTCAGTGACTTCAAACCATTCCATCATTTTCAGGCTTTCACTGGCGGTGGCCAGGGCGTTATTGATGGCGTCCTCGATACTGGTCTTGGATGAGCCCACCAGTTCCACTTTCTTGTAGACATGATGATCGGACATTTCGCTCTCCTTTTTTGTCTTCAGTCACCTTATCTGTGGCACCAACGGCCAGGCATTACAAGGGCAGCCCGCATTAAGTCGCTCAAATATTCATCAATAAACCATTGAAAGCGGCGTTCGCTTGCCTCACAAAGAAGGGGAAAGGCAATTTCCGGTATCAAAGGAGAGAAAGCCATGGATATGCACAAAATGACTCCCTGGAACTGGCTGAGCCAGGAAAGCAGCCGCGAACGCCCCCTGCCCCAGCGACAACCACGGCATCCGCTACTGCGCTGGGAGCGAGAGTTCGATAACTGGTTTGAGCAGATGCTGGGCGATATGGCCTGGACTACCCCGGCACCACACGCGGAGCCCAGCATCCCGTTCCGCCCTAATCTGGATATTCTTGAGCGCGATGATCACTACCTGATCACCGCCGAACTCCCCGGTGTGGAAAAACAGGATCTGCACATCACCCTGAACCATGACGCCCTGACCATTGCAGGTCAGAAGCAGGAAGCACAGAGCTCCGAGCGGGATGGTTACCACTACAGTGAGCGGCGCTTCGGACAATTCCGGCGCATACTCAATCTGCCTGTAGACGCGGACGGCGAGGCCATGGAGGCGGTGTTTCACAACGGCGTGCTGTCTTTAACCATTCCTCGCCATGAACACCATGGGCAAGGCAGCAAGACCATCGAGATTCATTAAGGCGAGGCAATCTTGAATCCCCGCAGGGTGCACTGAGCCTGAGGCGCACTGCACCCTACGGAAATGGAAAATCCTTCCCCACTGCCAAGCGTGTCACACGGTCGATCGTAAACCGTCGTACCATGGGTTTCCTGATCAGGAGATTCATGATGCGTATCGTCCTTGCCCTGTTACTGTTTATCAGCCTGCCTCTGCAGGCGGATGAAATCCGTCTCAGTGATGATCTGCAGGTTTACCCACTGACCGAACACACCTGGGTACATCGCTCCTGGGAAGTGATTCAGGGTAAGCGCTACCCCTCCAACGGGCTGATCATCATCGAAGACGACACCCTCACCCTGATCGATACCGCCTGGGGCGAGGCACCCACAGCGCGGTTACTGGACTGGATGGAACAGCAGTTTGGCAAGGCACCGGATCTGGCCATCCTCACTCACTCCCATGACGATCGCATGGGCGGCGCCCAGACGCTGGCGGACCGCGGCATTCCCGCCTGGGCCCACCCGGCCACCCTGACCATTGCCCGCAACGATCCCGACACCTTCTACGATCCGGACATTCCCCTACTCCGGACCCTCGAGGCTTTCACGGAGCAATCACGGATCAAGTTCGCTAATCTGGAACTCTATTACCCGGGCCCGGCGCACAGCCCTGACAACATCCTGGTCTGGTATGCCCGCGATGAGGTATTGATCGGAGGGTGTGCAGTGAAGGGAGGCTCGGCCACGGCTATCGGCTATGTGGAAGGCTCAGACGCCAACCATTGGCCCGTTGCCATGGAAAACGTACTGGCCCGCTATGGCGCTGCCAGCATTGTAGTACCCGGCCATGGAGATATTGGCGATGCCAGCCTGCTTACCCATACACGCGATCTGGCCCGGCAGGGTGTTGCAGATCAGTAAGGCAGTGTTACTGGGCCTTTTGCTCACCGCCGCCAGCACGGTTGCGCGGGCCGACAACAACACCGTGCTGCGTTTCGACACACCGGTGCAGATCGATGGTGACGCCCGCTTTGACCGGAACAGCCCGCTGCAGCCCAGTGCCAGCAGCTTTCGAATACGGGAAGCCAACACGCTCAGCAGCGACAGTGGTGAACGCTGGGCCCTGGTGACTCTGGAGAACAGCGACGGCGGCAAACGCATCCTGCAGGATAATTACCTGGTGGCAGAATTCGCCAATGGCGAACGGCGCCATCCTACCGGCCTGGAGGGCTCCTTCGCCGCCGGCGAGCAGCAGCGCAAGATGGTTTTTTTCGGCTATCACCGCTTTCCCATCCTGCGCATTTTCACCGCGCGCTGACCGCTACTTTTCCTTGATCAGCAACTCGCTGAGCGGTTGACGCTCAGGGCGAAACTGATTGACCCGGGTGTCAGCTTCATAACCCAGCGACACCCCGCACAGCAGCTTGTATTGGTTCGGCAGGTGAAAATGCTGCTCCAGCGGCGAACGCCACAGGCCCAACGCCCCCTGGGCACAGGTGCCGAGGCCGGCATCGGTTGCCGCCAGCATAAAGTTCTGCAGAAAAATCCCCGCATCCAGCGCGCTGTAAATACCCAGCCCTTCGTGAATGAACACAAACAGGGCCACCGGAGCGTTAAAGAAACGGAAGTTATCGCGCATCTGCTCATGACGAGCCTGTTTATCCTGACGGCCAATATCCAGCAGTTGATACAGACCATGGCCGGTGGCAACCCGGCGCGGCTGCAGATCCTCCGGGTAGTTAACCACCGGACGGAAGTCACCATCGGGGATGCCGTCCTTGCGCAGCCAGGCCAGGGCCTTTTTCAACATTGGTGCCTTCTGCAGCGCCGCCAGTTTGTCAAAGCGAGGCGGCAACTCCTCACGCAGGCTTTCCAGTACTCCGCCGCGGGCAATGGCGATCTGATAGGGCTGGGTGTTAGACCAGCTCGGTGCCGTCGTGGCCGCCTCAAGCAACGCTTGCAACTGATCATTACTGACCGGCTGATCGGTAAAGGCACGCACACTATGGCGTGCCCGAATCACATCACGAAATTCCATTATCCACTCCCATTGGACGCTGGCCATATCATGGCAGATGCCTACAATACCCAGCCATGACAAAGTCCGCCCCCTCCCTGCTACGCAGCGCCAATTTCTCCCGTTGCCGCCAATACCGCTATGCCCTGTGGCGGCACTGGGGGCCGGGCGATGACTTTCTGCTGTTGATCGGGCTGAACCCGTCCACCGCCGATCATCGCCAGGATGACCCCACCATTCGCCGCTGCATGGGCTTCGCCCGGGACTGGGGCTACTCCGGCCTGTGCGTGGCCAACCTGTTTGCCTACCGGGCCACTTATCCCAGCGATTTATTTGCCGCAGATGATCCGGTGGGCCCGAAAAACGACCAATGGCTGCGCAAACTGGCACGACAGGCAGATCGGGTCGTTGCCGCCTGGGGCAACCATGGTCGCTACATGGAGCGAGCCAGTGCCGTATCGGCCCAATTGCCGGCCATGCATTGCATTCGCCTCAACGGTTCCGGGGAGCCCGCTCATCCCCTGTACCTGCCCAAACACCTGACTGCCCGCCCCTGGGATCAGGGAGCTTCTGAATAACCTTGTCCTGACCTTCACTCCAGCAGCAAGATAATGGTATCAATTCCTCACGTCATGGATGACCGCCTTGGGCTCTCATACCGACAACAATATCCGCCGCGCTCGCTGGCTTGCCTATGGCGGGCTGATTCCCTTTTACGGCCTGGCGCTGCTGGCCTGGCTGGATACCTGTCGAGAGTGGGCCTTGCAAGGTGTGGCCGCCTATGCCGCCATCATTATTGCCTTCCTGGGTGCGGTTCACTGGGGGCGAGCACTAAACCAGTTTGATCGTGGTAACCAGTTCCCCACCCTGTTGTTTGGCATCATGCCGGCGGTGCTGGGCTGGTTTGCGCTGCTGTTACCGCTGGAATTCTCTCTGCCTATGCTGGCGGCGGGATTGGTGTTTGTCTGGGGCACAGAGCAGATGGTTTTTACCGAAGCCTTGCCTGGCTGGTACCGCCAGTTGCGGCATCAACTCACCGCCGCCGCTGTGATCGCTGTGTTGATTGGCTGGGCCGCCACCATGGTCCCCATGTTCTGAGAGCGCGCGACACCCCTCCTTTTACAAGGTTTACCCCCACCCGGAGACACAACCGTAGCCACTTCAGGCAGGCACAGCTAGACTGATTCAAATTCACAGGGAGACAGTGAAATGCTCTTGCTGCAACAATATCGTGTCCAATTGCCCCTGCTCAGTGTTTTGTTCCTGTTCCTCCCTGTTGTTGTCGCTGCCGAGCGCTCCCTCAGTTATCAGACCGACGTCCAGCCCATTTTTGAAAACAAATGCCTGGCCTGCCACGGCTGCTACGACGCCCCCTGCCAGCTGAAACTGGAAGCCCCCGAGGGACTGGATCGTGGCGCCAGTAAAGATAAGGTCTACAACGCTGCCCGCACCGAATCCGTGGCGCCTACCCGGCTGTTTCAGGACGCGCTGACCACCGCCCAATGGCGAGAAAAGGATTTCTTTTCCGTCATCGACAGCACCGACGGCATGCAATCATCACTGCTCTACAACATGCTTGAGCTGGGCAGGAAACATCGTTTTGCCGACAACGAAAAATTACCGGATGACATCACTCTGGGATTGCAGCGAGTCAATGCCTGCCCCAAACCGGAGGAATTTGCCGACTACGCCGACAAGCATCCCATGGGCGGCATGCCCCTGGCCGTCACCGGCCTCACCGATCAGGAATTCACCACCGTAAGCCAGTGGCTCAAGCAGGGCGCCCCGCTGTCTTACCAGACCTTTGATCTGTCGGAAGACGAGCAACGACAAATCCAGGCCTGGGAAAAAATGCTTAACCAGCCAGACAATCGCCACCAACTGGTGGCCCGCTGGCTGTTCGAACACCTGTTTCTCGCCCACCTGTATTTCGACGATAACAGTGGAGACAAACCGGATCATTTCTTCACCTTGTATCGCTCCAGCACTCCGCCGGGCGAGCCCCTGAAACCGCTGGACAGCTTGCGCCCCAACGACATGCCTCCCGAGCACTTCTGGTACCGGCTGGTGCCGGTTCGCGGCAGCCTGGCACACAAAACCCACATCACCTTTGCGCTGAACGACAAAAAGCTGGCCCGTACCCGGGAGCAGTTTTTTGCCGGCGACTGGGAAGTGGAAACACTACCGGGGTACAGTTACGAACAACGCGCCAACCCCTTTCAGACCTTTGCGGACATTCCGGCACGAGCCCGATACCAGTTCATGCTGGATGAGGCGGAATACTTTGTCCGCACCTTTATCCGCGGGCCGGTTTGTCGGGGCCAGATAGCCACCGATGTGATACGCGACCACTTCTGGGCGGTGTTCCAGGACCCGGACCATGACCTCTATATCACCGATGATAATTACCGCGCCAAGGTGAGTGGATTACTCGGTCTTCCCGGTCAGGATGAGGAGCTTCTGGCACTTGGTCCCCAGTGGCTCAAATACAGCGGCAATCGCAATCAATATCTCAAAGCCCGGCACCAGGCCTACGGGGAAAAAGACCCTCAGGGCCCGGCCTGGGAAAGTCTCTGGGACGGCGACGGCAAAAACCGCAACGCCCTGCTGACCATCTTTCGTCACCATGATAATTCATCGGTACGAAAAGGCTTGATCGGCGACCTGCCACTGACCACCTGGGTGATGGATTATCCGTTGTTTGAGCGTAGCTATTACAACCTGGTGGTAAACTTCAATGTGTTTGGTTCCGTCTCTCACCAGGCCCAGACCCGTCTCTACTTCGACCTGATTCGTAATGGCGCGGAGCAGAACACCCTGCGTTACTTCCCCCGCGAGCTTCGCAAGCCAGTGGTGGAAAACTGGTACCAGAACACCGGCAAACTGCGCCTGTATGTGAGCTATGCGTCGGTGGATACCACACACCCCACCGGCATCCAGTATCAAACCAATACCCCGGTCAATGAATTCAACGATGGCCTACTGAAACGTTTTGCCGCCATCAACGCCCGCCCGGACCCGATCAATCGTTGTGATGGGGAAGACTGTCACCGCAATGATATTGCCGACTGGTTAAAAGAGCCGGAAACCACTCTGGTCGGTATTGCCTCTACCCAGGCGCAGGATCTGCAAGCCGTACACTTCATGCCCGAGGTCACCATGCTGCGGGTGGAGAATGAAAACGGCGAGCGGGAAATCTATACCCTGATTCGCAATCGGGCCCACACCAATGTGGCCTTCATGTTGGGGGAATCCCTGCGCTACCAGCCACCGCTGGACACCCTGACGATCTACCCCGGCGTACTGGCCAGCTACCCCAACTTCATGTTCAACGTGCAGGCCGATGAGGTGGATGACTTCGTGGCTGCCATGCAGGCGGTGAAGAAAGAAAAGGATTTCACTGCACTGGCTTCCCGCTTCGGCATCCGCCGTACCCATCCGCAGTTCTGGACCTACTTCCACGACCTGACCCGCTATCTGGAAGAGCACGAGCCCAGCGAGGCAGCGGTTCTGGATATGAATCGTTACGAGAATCTTTGAGGGCAGCGGCAAGCCTCACGCTACAAGCTGCAACGCGGGCCGGGCCGTGCTAATCGAATAGCCCCCTGCCCGCGAAGGCAGGTGTAGGAGCACCGCTTGAGGTGCGAACCGAGCGTCGCGAGGCGGAGGAGAGCGAAGGTCTGTGCGCCATTCTTTCTGGCAAGACCTGTCGAGCACTGACAGTCCTGATCGCCCTGCAGTCGATTTCCGCGCAAGCGCGGTTCGCACCTCGAGAGGTATTATTCGCTTCGCTCACCCTTCGGGCCGCACGGAACTACGTGCGTTACTCCGCTGCGCTACGTTCCTACAGCGGCTTCGTAGAAATGCCGAGGTCTTGGGAACTTTCTAACCTTTCCCTATCAAACCAGCGTAGCTACGTAGCTCGTAGCCGCCCGCCTCTACCCTTTCCTGCCCGCTGTGGCTAGGTCTACAGCGCCTCCCGGTTGCCACTTGGCCCGACCCATCGGTCACACTGGTCAATGTGACTGAGCCTCTCCGGTCCATAATCGAGTGCAAATAGACACAACAACGAGGCGAACTCTCATGGCAAAAGATGCAGTTGGTTATGCGCTGACCGCGCTTAACCGTCTGGCCAGCTCGGAAGTGCTGGACAAGATCGGCATGCGCAAGACCGTGGAACGGCTTGCCTACACGCTCACCAAAAGCGGCTTTCAGGTGCTCACCACCACTGCCCGCACTTTCAAGTCAAGCAACCCCGGCAACAAACCGGAACGGCTGAACGCACCGGGCCACACCCGCGACCTTTTCGATCTGAGCGTCACCGACGAGCAGCAGATGATCCGTGACAGCGTGCAGTCTTTTGCCCGCGATGTGTTGCGTGATCAGGCCGAAGAAGCGGATGCCACCCAGAAGACCAGCGACGAGGTGATTGCCCAGGCGCTGGAACTGGGGCTCAACTATTTTGCCGTGCCGGAAGCTCTCGGCGGCGCTGCCAGCGAACGTTCCACCGTAACCAGCATGCTGGTTGCCGAAGATCTGGCCCACGGTGACATGGGGCAGGCGGTAGCCATCCTTGCCCCCATGGGCGTTGCCAATGCCCTCACCCAGTGGGGCACCGCGCAACAACAGGACAAGTACCTGAGCACCTTCGCGGAAGAAAGCCCGCCCAAGGCCACCATCGCTGTGTGCGAACCCTATCCGCTGTTCGACCCCATGGCACTCAAGACTACCGCCCGCAAGGACGGTGAAAGCTATGTCCTCAACGGGGAAAAATCTCTGGTACCGCTGGCCGCCGAAGCAGAAATTTTTCTGGTGGCCGCCCAGGCCGATGACGGCCCGGCCGTGTTCATCGTCGAAGGTGGCAGCGACGGCCTGGTAGCAGGCGATGATCCCTCCATGGGTATCCGCGCCAGCGGCCAGCGTCCATTGAAACTGGACAATGTGCGCGTGCCGGTGGAAAACCGCCTGGGTAACGGTGATTTCGATTACCGCGCCTTTGT
Organism: Alcanivorax sp. UBA3183; assembly: GCF_002364155.1. Classification (NCBI taxonomy): domain Bacteria; kingdom Pseudomonadati; phylum Pseudomonadota; class Gammaproteobacteria; order Oceanospirillales; family Alcanivoracaceae; genus Alcanivorax; species Alcanivorax sp. UBA3183. The sequence continues at coordinate 2,102 of NZ_DEXN01000004.1, read as the reverse complement.
GGACCTGGGCACCCTGGCCTGGTGTGCCCTGGCCATCGGTACCTGCCAATCCGTGCTCGACTATGTGGTGCCTTACTGCAACGAGCGCACCGCCTTTGGCGAGCCGATCAGTTACCGCCAGGCAGTGGCGTTCATGATTGCCGATATCGCCATCGAGCTGGATTCCATGCGCATGCTCACCTACCGCGCGGCCAGCCGTGCCGAGCAGGGCAAGTCCTTCCAGCGTGAAGCGCATTTGGCGCGCACCCTGGTCAAGGACAAGGCCATGAAGATCGGCACCGACGGCGTGCAATTGCTGGGCGGTCACGGCTTCACCCATGAATACCCGGTGGAGCGCTGGTACCGGGATCTGCGTGCCATCGGTGTCGCCTTTGGCGGCCTGCACCTGTAAGGAGGGAGACAACCATGAATATCGAAATTCCCAAGAAGTTCAAACCCCTGATCAACAACGCTTATCAGGTGGCCCAGAGCACCCTCCGCCCGATCTCGCGCAAGTACGACCGTGGCGAGCACGAATATCCGAAAGAGCTGGATATGCTGGCGTCGGTATTGGATGGCTTCAACGAAGGTGACCCGGCCAACTCCGCCGGCGCTGCCACCACCGGTAGCGGCAAGGTGCAGGACGACGGCAGCATAAAAAATGGCGCTAATATGGGCGTTTGCCTGGGTGCCATGGAAATGTGCTACGGCGATACCGGCTTCCTGTTGGCCATGCCCCGCCAGGGCCTGGGCAATGCGGCTATCGCTGCGGTGGCCAACGACGAGCAGCTGGAGCGCTTCAAGGGCAAGTGGGCCGCCATGGCCATCACCGAACCCAGCTGCGGCTCCGATTCTGCGGCCATTCGTGCCACCGCCAAAAAAGATGGTGATCACTATGTGCTGAACGGCGAGAAGATCTATGTGACCTCCGGGTCCCGCGCCGACTCTGTGGTGGTGTGGGCGTCACTGGATCCAAAACTGGGCCGTGCAGCCATCAAATCCTTTGTCGTGGATTGGGGCACCCCGGGCATGGAGCTGGCGCGTCTGGAGAAAAAGCTCGGCATTCGCGCTTCCGACACCGCCGCCATCAACTTCATCGACTGTCGTGTGCCGGCGGAAAACCTGCTAGGCAGCCCGGAAGTGGATACCAAGAAGGGCTTTGCCGGGGTCATGGAGACGTTCGACAACACCCGTCCATTGGTCGCTGCCATGGCCATCGGCTGTGCCAAGGCGTCACTGGAGCGCATCAAGGAATTGCTGAAGGACAGCATGACCTATGATTACGGCAAGCCAGTAGACAACTGCTCCGCGGTGGAAGCCGAAATCTACCGGATGGAAGCGGACTGGGAAGCGGCTTACTGGCTGGCGGTGAAAGCCGCCTGGATGGCTGACAACAAGAAGGCCAATACCCTGGAAGCCTCCATCTGCAAGGCCAAGGCCGGACGCGTGGGGAATCAGATCACTCTGCGCTGCGTGGAACTGGCCGGCAGCATCGGCTACACCGAAGACGAACTGCTGGAAAAATGGGCCCGCGACTCGAAGATTCTGGATATCTTCGAAGGCACCCAGCAAATTCAGCAACTGGTCATCGCCCGTCGGGTACTGGGGCTAAGCTCCAAGGAGCTGAAATAACCTCTCTCCCGGCAGCCTTGCCAACCTAAAAGCCGCACCTTCGGGTGCGGCTTTTTTGTCTCTGATCCTTGCTCGACGCTTCCCAATCAACCCTGCCTTTCCTATTACTCACACCGGCTTTCATCGCCCGAATTCCCTACTGCATAAAGAGACATAACGATGATGTTGCGGTGACATCGCCTGTGTCACGATCCAGGAAGCCTCTGAATAACTCCTTGCATGCTCAGTCTTTCAGGCTGGCTCGCAATCTAGGCGCGCTTTTGATGGCATGCTGGTTGCCTGTCGAAAAAGCGCAACAACGAGTGCGGGCCAGCCAGGAAGACCCGGAGGGCGCGGCCTGAAGGGCACATCTGCTGCGCTTTGACGCTAGGAAAGGGAACCACCCTGTCCGTCGCGACAAAACACAACAGCTGAACCCTTCAGGCCACGCTGAGCATGCAAGGAGTTATTCAGAGGCTCCCTAGTAGTCGATGGAATGTAAAAAAACACTA
>NZ_DEXN01000005.1:29743-35020 GCF_002364155.1 Alcanivorax sp. UBA3183 | reverse complement strand
AGCGGCGCTTGAGCCGCGAAGCCCCAGAGATCTTTTCGAAGACGGCTTCGCGGCTCAAGCGCCGCTCCTACGGCATATAAAAATCACGGAGAAAACATCATGACCCTTGCCTATTGGTGCGTGCTTGCCGCCATTTTCCTGCCCTACCTGAATACCGCTTTAGCCAAATTCCAGGGCGGCTTCGGCCCGAAGCAGAACCATAACCCCCGCGAATTCCTGGAAACCCTGGAAGGCAGCCGCAAACGTGCCCACTGGGCTCAGCAGAACAGCTTCGAGGTCACCCCCGCATTTGCCGCGGCCGTGATTATTGCCCACCTGGCCCAGACCGCTCCTCAACCCACCATCGACGGCATCGCCCTGGCCTTCTTGGCCAGCCGGATCATGTTCACCGTCTGCTATATCGCCGACTGGGCCAGCGCCCGCACCCTGGTTTGGACCTTTGGCATGGGTTGTATCGTGGCGCTGTTCGTGGGCGTTGGAGCATAAAGAGCAGGCAATTGATCATTGAGAATGGATAATTGATAACTTAAAACCATGAAAGCCACCGCCAGCCCTTACTGGAGGTGGTTTCCGTTATCAATTCTCAATTTTCCATTATCAATTCAGCAAAACGTGCCCGATATCTTCACCATCACCGTCAACGGCAGGGAACGCTTCTCCTGCCATGACGACCAGACCATCATCGAGGCCGGCCAGCAGGCCGGCTTCGGCTTTCCGGTGGCCTGCCGCAATGGTGTCTGTGAGCGCTGCATGGGAACGCTTCAAAGCGGACACGTTCAGCAAAGAAACCACACCATTCATGCGGGCGATGCCGATAGCATCCAGGTGTTATACTGCATCGCTCAGCCACTCAGCGACTGTGAGATCGATGTGCCCGAGGTGACCGCTCCCGGCGAACTGCCGAGCCATGAAGTTCATTGCCAGATTCAGCAGATTGAAGCGCTCAATCACGATGTGAGTCGGGTCTGGTTACAGCTACCCGCCGGCAAGCGGGTGCAGTGGCATGCCGGGCAATACATGATGCTCAACCTGAACGGCGAGAGCTTCCCCTTTTCCATCGCCAACCACTGCGATGGCCGCCGCCTGGAATTACATATCCGCCACGGCGACGATAACAGTGCCGCCCAGGACATCATGGCGCACCTGACATCAGCCAGCACCGTCAGCGCCACCCTGCCCGCCGGCATGCGCTTTATCGACAGCGCCCCGGAACAGCCGGTGTGGTTTATCTGTGGCTCCACCGGTTTCGCCCCGGTAAAGGCCATGGTCGAACGCCTGATCGCCCTGGACTTCGACCACCCGGTCCGCCTGTTCTGGGGCGCCCGCACCCCGGAAGATCTCTACCTGCCGACACTCCCCTCCCAGTGGAAGATGGCACTGAAAGACTTCGATTTCACCACTGCCCTCTCCGACATCCGTCACCCGGACCACGCCGAAGGCCTGGTGCATGAGGCAGCGCTGGCGGCCCTGAACGAACCGGAGTTGCCGCTGTTCTACCTGGGCGGTTCCCCGCCCATGGCCTGGGCGGTATTCGATGCGCTGGTGGAAGAAGGCGTCCCCGCCGGCAATATCCACTGTGACGTGTTTGATTACGCGCCCAGGGAATAGCTGCAGCAACGCGGGCTAAACCCGTGCCGACCGAAGAGGCCTGAGCCCGCGATGCGAGTCTAATTCGTCATTGGGCATCGAGCATTCGCCTCGAATCGCGGCCAAAACGTTCCCGGACTGGCAACAACCGAGCCCGCGTTGTAGCTTGTAGCTTGCGGCTTGTAGCTGATTACCAAGGAAAGGATGCGATGGCGCAGGATTCTCCGCCCACGGCGCATAACCAGACATTGCTTCTGCCTTGCCACGAATGCGACCTGGTATGCGAAGTAGACCTTCGCCAGGAAAGCGGCTGGCTACAGTGCCCCCGTTGTCGGCACCCGCTGATGCGCCAGGCGCAGAGCGATCAACTGACTCCCGCGCTGGCCTTTACCGCGCTGATTCTGCTCGGCCTATCGTTGCTCTTCCCCTACATCGGTTTCGAAAAAAATGGCATTGAGCGCGCCATGACGGTGACCGATGCCGCCTGGGAACTGGCGGTCTATCACCACCCGTCGCTAGCGGTCATCGTGATCGCCACCATCATCGTGATCCCGGCCCTTTATCTGCTGTCGATTTGCTGGATACACCTGAGTCTGTCCGCCCGCCGTCATCTGCCCGGCAGCCTGTTGCTGGCCCGCTGGCTGCCCCGCATGCAGCCCTGGATGATGGCAGATGTGTTTGCCATCGCCGCCCTGGTGAGCCTGGTGAAGATCGTCGCCATGGCCCATATCCAGCTGCTCTCCGCCTTCTGGACCTTTTCCGGCTACGCTTTGTTATTGCTGATTACCGTCACCCGCATGAATACCGTGAGCCTGTGGCAGCGGTTGCTGGGTAATCTGCAGCAACCCGCCGCTACCCGCAGCGGACTCACCGCCCGCAGCCAGGGGCTGATCGGCTGCCAGCGCTGCGGGCAGTTGCAAACCCTGGGCAGTCACCATTGCCACCGCTGCCACAGCAGCCTGCATGACCGCCACCCGCTGACCCTGCAACGGGTCTGGGCACTGCTGATCACCGCCATCCTCTGCTGCTTCCCCGCCCACCTGTTTCCGATCATGACCACCACCAGCCTGGGGCAGAACGAGCCGTCCACCATCATTGCCGGTGTCATGCTTTTCATCCGCCATGGCGACTGGCCCATTGCCCTGATCATCTTTACCGCCAGCGTGCTGGTGCCGTTCGGAAAAATCCTGGCGCTGGGCTGGCTATGCATTGCCAGCCGCCGGCGCGACACCCTGGACATGAAAAACCAGATGGCGCTCTACCGGATCACCGAATGGGTGGGGCGCTGGTCCATGATCGATGTATTCGTGGTGGCCATCATTGTCGCCCTGTTCCAGATGGGCAATATTCTTACCGTGACCCCGGGCGTGGGTGGCGTAGCCTTTTCCGCCGTGGTGATATTTACCATGCTGGCGGCCCACCAGTTTGATCCGCGCCTGATCTGGGACCAGCAGCAGAAGCTGCCCCCCAACACACAACCGGAGCATCAGCCTTGAGTGATACCCAAGCCGAACCCCGCCGCACCCGGCTTTCCGCCGTCTGGCTGATCCCTCTGGCCGCTGCCCTGATCGGCCTGTGGCTGGTATTCAGTTATCTCTCCAGTCAGGGGCCGGTAATTACCCTGAAACTGACGGACGCGGAAGGCATCAACGCCGGCAAGACGCCGGTGAAAACCCGCAATGTGCAGGTCGGCCTGGTAGAAAGCGTGAGGCTGTCGGATGACATGAGCCACACACTGCTGACCGTACAGATGCAGTCAGACACCGACCGCATGCTGGCCGAGGACACCCGCTTCTGGGTGGTCAAACCCCGGATCAGCAGGGAGGGCGTGAGTGGCCTGAACACGGTACTGTCCGGCTCCTACATCGAGCTGATGCCCGGCGAAAGCGGCAAGAAGGGCAAGCGTTTTCAGGTACAGGACACGCCGCCCCCGGAAAAAACCGGCGCCGGCCTGTTCCTGAAACTGGTCAGCGAGGCAGGGACCAATGTGGACGTGAGCGACCCGGTGCATTTTCGCAGCCTGAAAGTGGGCCGGGTGGTGGAAACCCGCTTCAATGCCAGCGACAAGCGCTTCCACCACCGCATCTTTATCCAGAAGCCCTACGACGTGCTGGTCTCGGACAGCAGCCGTTTCTGGCAGGTCAACGGGCTTGGCTTCAAGCTCGATGCCCGCGGCTTCCAGGCTCAGATCCATTCCCTGGAAGCCCTGATCGGCGGCGGCATCACCTTTGCCGTCCCTGATGGCAATATGCGCGCCGGCGACCCGGTAAAAGACGAGCGGGAGTTCACCCTGCACAACGATGAAGAAAGCGCCCGGCGGGCTCTCTACACCGACACCCTGGATTATGTGTTGCTGGTGGAGAGTAGTGTGCGGGGCCTGAAAACCGGCGCCCCGGTGGAGTATCGCGGCATCCGTGTGGGCACCGTGGAACAAGTGGCCTGGAGCTTTGCCCAATCGGGCCCGGGCACGATCAGCAGTGCTCCCATTCCGGTGCTGATCCGCCTGGAACCCCAACGCATCACTCACCAGAGCCGGGAAGATACACAGCGCTGGCGGCAGGAAATCGATCGCATGATTGATGATGGTCTGCGCGCCAGCCTGAAGCCGGGCAACCTGCTCACTGGTGCCCTGTTTGTGGATCTGGATTTCCATGCCGACACGCCCGCTGCCAACAGTGGCGAACGCTATGCGGATGTGGCCGTTTTCCCCACGATCGACAGCGGCGGCATCAGCAAGATCGAGGACAAGATCCAGCGGCTTCTGGATACCCTCAACAACCTGCCCATGGAATCCATTGCCGGCAACCTGAACCGCAACCTGGACAACCTGGCCGGCACCACCCAACGGCTCGAAGCCCTGCTGGCCGACCCGGCACTCAATGCCCTGCCGGAACGGCTTACCGGCACCCTCGGCGCCCTGGAAGGTACGCTGCAGGGCTGGCAGACCGGCGGCGACGGCTACCAGCAACTGCAAGGCACCCTGCAGAAACTGGATCGTCTACTCAACGACGCCGAACCGCTGCTGGATACCCTGAATCGGCAGCCCAATGCACTGATCTTCCAGCGCCAGCCGGCCCCCGATCCGCAACCCAGAGGCTCCCGCCAATGAAATCATTGTTCATTTCCGGCCTGCTGGTCACCCTGATGGTGTGGCTGAGCGCCTGCAGCCAGACCCCGCCGGCACCCGCGCCGGACTACCTGCTACCCGGCGCCAGCCACAGTGGCCACAGCCCACTACAGATTCGCGTAAGCCTGGCCAGCTATCTGGACCAGGGCGGCATCGTGTTGCAACTGAGCGACACCGAACTGCACGTGGCCCGCCAGCATCGCTGGGCGGAGCCACTGGGCTCGCAACTACAGCGGGCGCTGGCGGCCACCCTGGCAAGCCAGACAACACTCCCTGAACTGGGGAAACTGGATCTGCAACTCAGCCGCTTTCAGGGCATGCAGAGCAATGAGGGTGACGTGGCCATGATCACCGGCACCTGGCAATTCACCCATGAAGAGCAAGTCCAACGGGGAACCATCGAGTGGCAGGGCCCTATTGGCGGCGAGGGCTATGCGGCACTGGTTAAAGCCCTGGATCAGGGCTGGCAGGAAGTCGGGCAGAGCATCACCCAGGCCCTGAAATAACCCGCCACACCGGGCCGAAAGGGCTCGACGGGTTTTGTAGGAGCGCCGCTTGAGGCG
>NZ_DEXN01000005.1:25429-29605 GCF_002364155.1 Alcanivorax sp. UBA3183 | reverse complement strand
CCTCAAGCGGCGCTCCTACAGCAAAAAGGCCGCACCAGAAATCCGCCGGCGCGGCCTTTTGGTTTTCGTTTGCCAATGCCGTTCTACAACGACTTCTCCGGCATCGGCAACGCGGGCAACTCTCCGTCCAGTTGCTGCAGGCGACGCTCAAAGGCCTTCTGTGCCTTGCTGGTATCACCCAGCGCCTGATACAGCCGAGACAGTTCAGCCAGGGCTGTGGCGCTCTGGCTGGAGTTGGCGGCGGCCTCAAAGAAACCCTGGGCCTTGCCCCACAGACGGGCCTTGAGAGCCACTCGACCGGCCGTAATCAACACCGCTGCGTTACCCGGTCGTTCTGCCAGCCAGCCTTCCAGCACCTGTAGCAAATCATCCGGAGACATATCGTCGATGGCTTCCAGTACCGGCGGTAAGCGGTCATCCCACTGTTGGGTCAACTGCTCACGGACCAGATTCAAGGCGCCCTTACCACCGCCCAGCTGGGCCAGAAAACCGGTATAGCGGGCCACCATGGCCGGATCATTCTTCAAATGAACCGGCACATCCTTCCATAGCTTGCGCAGTTCCTCCCGACGGCTGTCCGCATCATTGAAGCCGGGCTTGCGCGCGGTTTCCTGCAGCAGGGCCAGCCAGGCTCGGCGTTCACGACGGGATTCCTTGCCCTCACCGAAGGCGCGCTTGAGGCGCGGCATCAGGGCGCACAGAGCCGGCCAGTCTTTCTGGCTCTCCAGCACTTCCGCATAGGTACGCAGGATGCGTTTGTTGCGCGGCGCCAGGTCCGCCAGCACCTTGAGCTCCTGGCGGGCCTGCTCCGGATAACCATCATCCAGCGCGAAACGGGCCTTCATCAGCCCGGCCACCAATTGGCCACGGCGGTCGCTGCTGGCATTTTCCAGATACCGCTGACTGGCCTCCACGTTCTCCTGTTCCTGAGCCGCTTCCGCCGCCAGCAACCAGGCCAGCAGGGGCCAGTCACCGTCTTCTCCGGCGGCTACCAGCAGCCGCTCGGCCTTTTCTTGTTCGCCATCCACCAGTTGCAGAAGACCACTGCGCAAACGCCGGGCCGCCACGGCTTTTTTCCAGCGACGTGTAGCTCGCACCGGCTCCAGCACATTCCAGGCGGCATTGCCGAGCAGGGTAAGCACCACAATGGCCACCACCGCCAGCAGTGCCGCCAGCACCACAAAGCCCAGGGTGGTGTCCAGGGAGAAGTCATCGCGGATTACCAGCACGTAGCCGGAATCCGACGCCATCCAGCGCCCCAGTGCCAGTGCGGCAACCAGGGCGATGACGATCAGCAGGGCGACTTTTTTCATGCACCGCCCTCCTTGCGTTTCAACTCTTCAATGGCAGCCAGACCCGCGCCAATCTCCGGCAGGGCCTGAGCCACACTGCTGCCACCCAGCTCTTTCAACGCCTTGCGCATTTGCGCCGCCCGCGGCTCATCCTCACGGAACCACTGGGCCAGCGTCGTGCGCGCATTATCCAGCGCCTGCTGGTAGGCCTTGGCACGTCCTTGCATTAGAGCCAGCTGCGCCTGCTGCAGACTGCCATCCAGGGTCAGACGCACCAGTGACGCCTGCTCGGCAGACAACGGCAACGGCACAGCCCCTTCGTGATGACGTACATTGATCGGCAGGCGGTCGAGCACGTCTTGCCACCAGGGCTGATTCACTTCAGGTAAATCCCGCTCGGGAGGGGCTTCCTCCACTGGCACCGCCAGCTCAGCGGTAATCTGACGCAGGGCGCCCAGGCGAAGCACCATGCCTTGCACATCCACCTGACCGGCACCGCTGAGTTTTTCCATGTCCATGGCCAGCGCCTGACGGGCCGGCAGCACCTTGGGATCATCAAGGCGGGCCAGGGTTTCATCCGCGGCTTTCAATAAACGCCGCGCGGCAGAGGCATCCTGGGTCAGCAGCAGTCGCTGGCTGGCCAGGCTGGCCAGTGCCCGGGCTTCGTTGACCAGCCACAGTGTTTGCCCACCACTCTGCATATCGCTGAGCACGGCGCGATCCTTGACCATACGGGCGGACAGCTCCGCCTGTTTTTTCTCGAAGGAAGACAGCGCGCCCTGCACCTCGCTGCGCTGGCTGGCCATGGCAGCTTTCAATTCGCTGATCTGACCGGCAAGACCGGCTTTTTCTTTCTGCATCTGCTGGAACTGTTGCCAGCCCCACCAGCCACCGGCCCCCAGGGCCGCCAGAACCACCAACACCACCAGTACAACCCAGATGCTCTTGCCTGTCTGGCGGGAATAAAGACGTTCCTGCGTCATGTCAGCTCCATGTTCTGATTATCTGGCACCCCCAAACGGGCGATCCTCTGCGAAAACCTTAATTGGGGCTGCGCTGAGTGTCCATTAAACAATGTAATAGGAGAGGCAAACAGGGCATGAACCCGGGAGATAGATTACAAAACACTACCTTGGCGATATGAAGAGATCAGTCATTCATGTTCTTTATGCAGAAGGCAGAGTGGCCAGCATATCTTCATCATGGGCACTGGCCGCCACTCGCACTGGACCGGCATGTTCCGCACGGATATGAGAGGCCACTCGCTCCCCGGCAGCCACCACCCCGACGTCAGGTGGAATTTTTTCGCTGATGGCTCGCCAGCTTTCCACACTGGTCACCATGACCCAGTTGCATTGTGCAGGGCAATGAAATGCTGCGCAGGGCAAACGACGATAGAACGGCAGGGTGACAACTTCCGCTCCTCGCTCGGCAAGAGTCTGTGCCAATAATTCCCGACCGCTATCACCACGACACAACAGCACTTTTTTTTCCGTCAGTTGCTGCAGGCAGAGCAGGGATAGCACCGCTTCGGAATTGAAACCGCCGTCAGGAACGGTGGGCTGCAGATGCCAGCGGGTAATTTCCGCCGCAGTGGCCTTGCCTACCGCCAGCCAGTGGACGCCCACCGGCCACTGGGGCCAGATATCCGCCATGGCGGCCAGGGCCAGGCGGGCGGCATTACTGCTGGCGAAGAAAACCGCATGGAACAAATCCAGGTCCATCAGCACCCGGCGGGTAGTATCGCTGACCGGCAGCGGCTCGATATGCAGTGCGGGGCTGTGCAGCGGCTGATAGCCAGCCTGACGCAGGGCATCCATTAAGGCCTGCTGCTGCCCCCGGGGACGGGTGACCAGCACCTGCATGACAATCAGCCTTTCTCGTAGAGAGCCTTGAGGATCACATCCGCCCCCTGGGCCAGCAGTTGCTCGGCAATCTCCACACCCAGTTCGGCACCGCGCTCGCGGGGGGCGCGCCCTTCTGCACGGAGCACCTGTTTGCCGTTTTCCTCGGCAACCAGGCCACGCAGCCAGAGCTGATCGTCTTCCAGCAACGCGAAGCCGGCGATAGGCACCTGACAACCACCCTCAAGACGTCGATTCATGGCTCGTTCCGCCACTACCCGGTCCCAGGTATCCACATCACTGAGCGGACTCAGCAGTGCGATGGTGCGCTCATCGCCTTCGCGGCACTCGATGCCGACCGCACCCTGCCCTACCGCCGGCAGGGATTCCTCCGGCGGCATTTCATAACGGATCCGCTCGTGCATCTCCAGCCGCTTGAGACCCGCGGCGGCGAGGATAATGGCGTCGAACTCGCCAGCATCCAGCTTACCAAGGCGGGTCTGCACATTACCGCGCAGGCTTTTCACCACCAGGTCCGGGCGGTTGGCCTGCACCTGGGCCTGACGGCGCAGGCTGGAAGTCCCCACACAGGCACCATGTGGCAGAGCAGACAGGCTGTCATGATGATTGGAGACAAAGGCATCGCGGGGATCTTCCCGCTCACAGATCACCGGCAGCGCAAAGCCTTCCGGCAATTCCATGGGTACATCCTTCATGGAATGCACGGCAATATCCGCACGGCCGTCCATGATGGCCTCTTCCAGCTCCTTCACGAACAGGCCCTTGCCACCAATCTTGGCCAGCGGGGTATCGAGAATCTTGTCACCCTGGGTCTTGATCCGAACCAACTCCACGCTCAACCCCTCATGCAGACTTTCCAGACGCTGCTGAACGTATTCTGCCTGCCAGATGGCAAGCGGGCTGGAGCGGGTGGCGATACGCAAGACTTCGCGGGACATGGGAGATCCTGTGGTTCTGAAATGAGGAGGACAGTTTACAGGAAGAGAAGCTCATACCGTAGGAGCCATGCTCGCCATGGC
>NZ_DEXN01000005.1:5005-25385 GCF_002364155.1 Alcanivorax sp. UBA3183 | reverse complement strand
GCCATGGCGAGCATGGCTCCTACAAATTCAAAAGGGGCAATCAGTTACCGTAAACCACCACGGTAAACTCCGCCAACACCCCGAAGAAGTTCTGGGACTCGTAGTCCACATGATGGATTTCGGTGATGCCGCCGTTGCGCGCTGCGGTCTGGATGCTGGCGTCGCCGGAGGCAATGATGCCGAGAATCGAACGGGTACTGGCTCGGCCAACCCGGGTGGGTTTCTCGGTGGAAGCAGTGGCGGTGAGCGGCGCTTTCACGTTGCCGTAGAGCAGACCGGTGACCGGCATGGTGGCGGAGGCACAACCGCTCAGTGCTGAGGCGCTGACCAGCAGAAGAAGAAGCTTTTTCATGGCAGGTTTCCTGTTCTTGTTATTGGATTGCTAGGAACATGGGGAGGTCCAAGGCTAGCATGCCGACAGACCTCTGTTAACGACTACAGATTCTGCAGCACCCGGCGCAAGCCGGCCACATGCCGGCGGCTGACAGTGAGCCTTTCATCGATGCCGCGCAGGCGTACCTGGTGGTGGCCAGCAGTGGCCATCTCCATACCCTCGATAAACTTCAACGCCACCAGGGCATTGCGGTGAATGCGCACGAACTGGTCACCGAATTCGGTCTCCAGCTCCTTGAGGGTTTCATCGATCAGCACTTCGCCCTCACCGGAGCAGACGGTGACGTATTTCTGGTCAGCCAGGAAATAGCGCACCTCATCCACTGGCACCAGTTCCAGACCCCGGTGGGTGCGGGCACTGATATGCCCGCGCCGCCGCGGCTTTTCTTCACTGACATCCCTGCCGATTTCCGCCAGTTGCACCCGGTTCAGGGTCCGGGCCTTGCCCAGCGCCGTGGCCAGATCATCGGCACTGACCGGCTTGAGCAGATAGTCCACCGCATGGACCTTGAATGCCTGCAGGGCATGTTCGTCATAGGCGGTACAGAAAATCAGCGCCGGGGGATTATCCATCTTGCTGAGATGCTCGGCGGCTTCCATACCGTCCATTTCCGGCATGCGAATATCCATCAGGATCACGTCTGGCCTGGTGATTTGAGCCTGATCCACAGCCTCGCGGCCGTTGGCCGCTTCTGCCACCACTTCAACGCCGTCGGTTTTCTCCACCAGCCGCTTGAGCCGGTCCCGAGCCAGTTGTTCGTCGTCGCACACAAGCACCCGCATAATTCCCATCCTTTTTTTATTGCAGCGGATATCGGATTTCGATTTCGTATTCTTTTTGTTGCGGCCGTGATTCCACCGCCACCTCGTCACCATACAACGCTTCCAGTCGATGACGAATATTCTCCAGCGCCATTCGGTTGCCGTTGTGGTGCCCGTCGCCTTCCGGCTTGGGGTTACTCACCGATAATACCAGCTCGCCATGTTCTGCCAGGGCCCGGATCGTCACCACGCCGCCCGCAGCTAATGGCTGTATGCCATGATAAATGGCATTTTCGAGCAAGGGTTGCAAGGTTAACAGCGGAATCATCACGCTTTTTGCCTCCACGCGGATGTCCCATTCCACCTGGAGACGCTCGCCCATGCGCAATTGCTCAATATGAATATAGCGCCGACACAGCTCCAGTTCCTCATCCAGAGAGACCTCGTTGCCGATATTCTTCAGGCTGGCCCGAAACAGCACCGACAGATCCTCCACCACTTTCTCGGCGGTATCCGGGTCCACCGCAATCAGGCTGGCGATGATGTTCATGGAATTAAACAGGAAGTGCGGGCGAATCCGTGATTGCAGGGCCTGGATGCGCGCCTGTAATTCCGCCTGCCCCTTCTGGCGAAGCTGTTCTTGCACGTAGAAATAGCGCATGACCAGGCCGGCAATAATGGCGGCAATCAGGCCGTTGACGAGAATTTCCATGGACCACAGGGAGCCCGGCATCAGATTTCCGGTCACCCAGCTCATCACCAGGGCCGCCACCACGCTGAACACCAGGGTGTCGATTACCACCAGCAGCACCACCGCCACCGCCGCACCGGCCGGAGCCAGGCGATTGAGTCGGGAACGTAGCTGGCAGACCAGCGCCGCCGAGGTAAGTCCCACCCACTGCACAAACAGGGAGGTGATCGCCAGCCTGCCCATGCTGAAATCGCTGTAATAGGTGGCCACCAGGTTGATTACCAGGGCCATGAGCTCCGCCACCACCACCACCACCAGCACCGCGCGGGTGCTGCACAGATCAGGCAGGAAGCTGGTATTGGGCCGGTCGTCCGTGGCCGCCATTGATTCTCCTATCAGTAAAAATCACTAGTTACAGGCAGTTATACCTTAAGCGAGCACGTCACCCAAGCAATACCGATTGTTCAGGGGGTCCCCGGTCCCTGCTATACTGCGCGCCTCGCAAATCCGGCTTTATGCATGGGAACCGTACGATGACCGACAAGCAGCAGAACAAACTCTGGGGCGGACGCTTCAGCGAATCCACCGACCAGTTCGTCCAGGAATTCACCGCCAGCGTGAATTTCGACCGGCGCATGTACCGCCAGGACATCTTCGGCTCCCAGGCTCACGCGACCATGCTGGCAGAAGTGGGCGTGCTCACCAATGAGGAACGCGACGCCATCATCAACGGCCTGGCGGAAATCCAGAAAGAAATCGAAGCCGGCGAATTCCAGTGGTCCGTGGCCCTGGAAGACGTGCACATGAACATCGAGGCGCGGCTCACCGACAAGATCGGCATCACCGGCAAGAAGCTGCACACCGGCCGTAGCCGCAACGACCAGGTGGCCACCGATATCCGCCTATGGCTGCGCGATGAAATGCTGATCATGGAAGAACAGTATCTGCACCTGATGACCGGCCTGCTGAACCTGGCCGAGCGTGAAGCGGCCACTATCATGCCCGGCTTCACCCACCTGCAGACCGCCCAGCCGGTGACCTTCGGCCACCACCTGTTGGCCTGGTTCGAGATGCTCAAGCGCGACCGCGAACGCCTGCTGGACTGCAAGAAGCGGGTCAACCGCATGCCCCTGGGCGCTGCTGCCCTTGCTGGCACCACCTACCCGATCAACCGGGAGCGTACCTGCGAGCTACTGGGCTTCGACGGCGTCTGCGAAAACTCCCTGGATGCCGTCAGCGACCGGGACTTCGCCATCGAATTCTGCGCCCTGGCCGCCCTGACCATGACTCACCTGTCACGGATCAGCGAAGAGCTGGTGCTGTGGACCAGCGCCCAGTTCAACTTTATCAACCTGCCCGACCGTTTCTGCACCGGCAGCTCCATCATGCCGCAGAAGAAAAACCCGGACGTGCCGGAGCTGGTGCGCGGCAAGACCGGCCGCGTCAACGGCCACCTGATCAGCCTGCTGACCCTGATGAAGAGCCAGCCGCTGGCCTACAACAAGGACAACCAGGAAGACAAAGAGCCGCTCTACGACGCCGTGGACACCATCAAAGGCAGCCTGCGCGCCTTCGGCGACATGATCCCGGCCCTGGAGCCCAACCGCGAAGTGATGCGCGAAGCGGCCCGTCGCGGTTTCGCCACCGCCACCGACCTGGCCGATTATCTGGTACGCAAGGGCATTGCCTTCCGCGACTCCCACGAAATCGTTGGCAAGGCCGTGGCCTACGGCGTAGAAAAGAAGAAGGACCTGAGCGACATGTCCCTGTCTGAACTGAAGCAGTTCAGTGATCAGATCGAAGACGACGTGTTCGACGTGTTGACTCTGGAAGGGTCAGTGAGCGCCCGTAACCATATCGGTGGCACCGCCCCCGATCAGGTGCGCGCCGCAGTTGCCCGTGCCCGGCAGGCGCTGGACAATACCGGTCACTGATCAACCTCGGGCGGACAGGGCACGGCCCTTTCCGCCATCTTTCGCCGAGGGGGAAGCACCACGCTATCCGCCTTCGCACGCACATTCGGAGCTTGATGATGCGCATCATCGCCCTGCTATTTGTCGCCCTGCTGGCTGGCTGCGGCCAGAAAGGCCCGCTGTACTTTGCCCCACAGGAACCCGCCGCCGAGCCCGTAGAGGCACAGGACGACAACGCCGACCAAACCGCCGCATCCGACCAGGATGACGAGGAACAGGAATAATCATGGATCACTTCCAGTACCGCGACGGCGAGCTGTTCGCCGAAGAACTGCCGGTAGAACAACTGGCCGACCGTTTCGGCACGCCGCTGTACCTCTATTCCCGTGCCACCCTGGAACGTCACTTCCAGGCCTTCGACGAGGCCTTCGGCGATCATCCTCACCAGGTCTGTTATGCGGTGAAAGCCAACTCCAACCTGGCGGTACTGAACGTGCTGGCCCGTTGCGGCGCCGGCTTTGATATCGTCTCCGGCGGCGAACTGGAGCGGGTACTGCGCGCCGGCGGCGATCCGGACAAGATCGTGTTTTCCGGCGTCGGCAAGACCGCCGATGAAATGGCCGCCGCCCTGAAAGCCAACATCCATTGCTTTAACGTGGAATCCGCCGCCGAGCTGGAACTGCTCAACCTGGTCGCCGGCGAACTGGATCGTGAAGCCCCCATCGCCATCCGCGTGAACCCGGATGTGGACGCCCAGACCCACCCCTACATCTCCACCGGCCTGAAGGACAACAAGTTCGGCGTGGATATCGCCAAGGCACCGGCACTCTATCAGCGCGCCGCCGAGCTGGCACACATCAAGGTATTGGGCATCGACTGCCACATCGGCAGCCAGCTCACCAAGCTGTCGCCCTTCGAAGATGCCCTGGAGCGGGTACTCAAGCTGCTGGAACAACTGCAGCATCTGGGTATCGAGATTCACCATCTGGATCTGGGCGGCGGTCTGGGCGTGACCTATAACGAGGAAGCGCCACCGGCGCCGGCAGATTACGTGCAGGCCCTGCTCAAGCACATCCCCGGCGACCTGCCGGTGCATATCGAGCCGGGCCGGGCCATTGCCGCTAACGCCGGCATCTTTGTCACCCAGGTGCTGTTTCTCAAGCCCACCGAACACAAGAACTTCGCCATCGTCGACGGCGCCATGAACGACCTGATCCGACCGAGTCTGTATTCGGCCTGGCAGAACATCGTGCCGGTAAAACCTCATGATGCGGATTGTCGGGACTGGGATATCGTCGGTCCGGTCTGCGAAACCGGTGACTTTCTCGGCAAGGACCGGGCCCTGTCCCTGGAGACCGGCGACCTGTTGGCAGTGCGCAGTGCCGGCGCCTATGGCTTTGCCATGGCCAGCAACTACAACAGCCGCAACCGCCCCGCCGAAGTGATGGTGGATGGCGACCAGGCCTTTGTGGTGCGCCAGCGGGAAACCTATGAAGATCAGCTAAAACTGGAATCGTTACTACCCTGACTCCAGCGAACAGCAATCACGGCATAAGGCGGAATTACCTGAAAGGTATTCCGCCTTTTTTATTGCAGCGTTTTGGCAGGGCGTCGCCAGGATTAACGGGAGGAAGACGGCAAGGCCAGAGAAGCTTGGTTATCCTGCAGACGACTTCGCGTTTTCACGTGGTTCGCGGCGCAAGCTCCGCTCCTACTGCGGCTTCGTAGAAGGCCCTGGGGGAAACCCTCCTGCCCCCGGCGGAGTCAGACGCAGCACCTTGATCCCCAGCCAGGCATACACCAGCGCCAGCAGCGGGTTGATCAGGTTGAAGAACGCATAGAACAGATAGTCCGTCACCGGCACCAGCAGCACCGACTGCATATAGGCCCCGCAAGTATTCCAGGGAATCAGCGGGCTGGTGATGGTGCCGCCATCTTCCAGGGCCCGGGACAGATTCACCGGCGCCAGCCCTTCCTTTTCATAGGCCTCGCGGAACATGCGCCCGGGCATGATGATGGAAATATACTGGTCCGCAGTGAGGATATTGCTGCCCAGGCAGGTGGCCAGAGTGGCCGCAATCAATCCCGCCGCCCCCTTCACCGCGGCCAGCAAACCTTCGATCAGTCTGGCCAGCAAACCGGCATGCTCCATCACCGCCCCGAAGGTCATGGCACAGAGAATCAGCCAGACCGTGTTGAGCATGGACGCCATGCCGCCACCGGACAGCAGATCATTGAGCGCCCCATCGCCAGTCTCCACCGTGATACCGCCATAAAAGGTCTGCCATACCACTTTCAGTGACGCCGCCAGATCCGCCTGCGCCACCCCCGCCTGGGCGGCAATGGCCTCGGGCTGGAACAACAGCGCCCAGACGCCCCCCAGCAAGGCCCCCAGGAAGATCGCCGGCAGCGCCGGCATGCGCTTGAGCGCCAGCACCAGCAACACCAGCAGGGGAATCAGATGCAGAAAGGAGATATGAAACTGGTTATCCAGACCGGCCAGTAGCGGGCGGATTCGGTCCACCGTGTCACCAGCCACTTCCGCATTGAACCCCATGAACAGGAAAATCAGCAGGGAGATGACAATGGAGGGCACCGTGGTCCACAGCATCAGGCGGATATGCTCGAACAGATCTGAGCCGGCCACCGCCGGTGCCAGGTTGGTGGTTTCCGACAGCGGCGAAATCTTGTCGCCGAAATAGGCGCCGGACACTACCGCCCCGGCAGCCACCGGCAACGACAACCCCAGACCGTTGGCCACCCCGATCAAGGCCACCCCCACGGTGGCCGCCACCGTCCAGCTGGAACCAATACTCAGGGCGATAATGGCGCAGATCAGGCAGGCCGCTGCATAGAACAGGGCCGGGTTCATCAACTCCAGCCCGAAATAGATCAGCGACGGCACAATGCCGGCCAGCCGCCAGGTGCCGATCAGGGCCCCCACGCTGAGCAGAATCAGCACCGCGCCCAGGGCCACGGAAATCCCCTTGATCATGGCGGTTTCGATGTCCCGCCAGGACATACCGTTCTTGAAGGCAATCAGCGAGGCCAGCCCGGCACACAGCAACAGGGCAATCTGGTTGGGCCCGGAAGAGGCACTGTCGCCGAACAGGTACACCGCCGCCGCCAACAACGCCACCAGCACGACTATCGGCAGCAGGGCATCGAACAGGCTGGGGCGACGATGTGAAGGGGACTGTGTCATGGCAGGCTTACAGACGGCCGTCTGTCCGGTTGCTCTCTTTCCCGTTATGGGCCTTCGCCGGCGAGTAAGCACTTACCGGCGGCGCGAAAAGCGGCGCAGTCTACCAGCACGCTGGCGAAGGCGCATTGCCGGTGGTCGGCCTGCGGGGCGACTGAAGGGAATCGAGAATCGGCATGCAGAACAGGACGTGAATTTTCGCTCCCTGCAACTCGCCTCTGGTAACTGACTCCCCCGCCCCGTGCGATTCACATGCCCATCGCACCCTGTTTTTTTATGCTGTCAGGCCTCGCCGGTCAGCTCTCTGACCAGAGTATGCCCGTTGGGCTCGCACAGGGCATTCTTGAGCACCGGCATGGCCTGGGCCATGTGCTGGGCCAGCGTGTAAGGCGGATTGACGATCAGCATGCCGGAGCCGGTCATGCCACGACCAGAGGCATCCGGGCGCGGGCAACACTCCACTCGCAGCATGTTAGGAATCTCCGCCTTGACGAAACGGCGGATGAAACTCTCGGTGCGGTTACGATCCAGCACCGGATACCAGATGGCATAGGTCGCAGTGGAGAAGCGCTCCATGGCCATCTGCAACGCCGGCAACAGCCCAAGGTAATCCGCTTCCATTTCATAGGAAGGATCGATCAGCACCAACCCCCGGCGATGCTGGGGCGGCAACATGGCCTTGAACCCCTGCCAGGCATCCAGCTTTTCCACACGCACCCGCTTGTCATCGGCAAAGCGACGCTGCAACAGCTCGAAATCGGTACTGTGCAGCTCGGAACACTGCAGCCGGTCCTGCTCGCGCAACAGGCTGGCGCTGATCAGCGGCGAGCCCGGGTACTCGGTGAGCTTGCCCACCGGGTTGAGTTTTTTCACCAGCGCCACGTACTGGTCAATCACCCCTACACCGGTGCGGTTATCCAACAACCGGGCAATGCCGTCCCGGTATTCCCCGGTCTTCTGCATGTGATCACTGGCAATGGTATAGCTGCCGGCACCGGCATGGGTATCGTGCACCGTGAAGGGTTTGTCCTTCTTTTTCAGGTACTCGATGATCGCCACCTGGACGATGTGCTTGAGAACATCGGCAAAGTTGCCGGCGTGGTAGCTGTGGCGATAGGAAAGCATGGTGACAACCTGAAGAAGTGTAAGGGCGCATTGTACACCGAATGCACCCCAGCATAGGAATGCCGCCGGCGGCGCGATATGGGTGTTTCTACAGGGCTCCCTGTAGGAGCGCCTCTTGAGGCGCGAACCTGATCTTAGGCGAAGGGAAAAATCGCCAAGCGCACCCCAAAGTTTGTAGATGGTTTGTTGCCACCCAGAACCCCATCCCTCGCTTGGGCTCAGGTTCGCGCCTCAAGAGGCGCTCCTACAGTGGCTTCGTAGCCAAGCCTGAACGCTCATGGAACAACGCGAATACGCCATCACCTGACGTCGCTCGCATCCCGGAGTACAATGGCCTTTTTACCCGTACCGGACACCCCGCATGAACCTGCGCTTCACCAAAATGCACGGCCTGGGCAACGATTTCATGGTCATCGACGGCATCAGCCAGTCGCTGCCAGAAACCGGCGTGCCCTTTTCCGCCGATGAGATCCGCCGCCTGGGCGACCGGCATTTTGGCGTGGGCTTTGACCAGCTGCTGATCGTGCAACCGGCCCGTTCCGCCGACGCGGATTTCCGTTACCGCATCCTCAATGCGGACGGCTCCGAGGTCAGCCAGTGTGGCAACGGCGCCCGTTGCTTTGCCCGCTTCGTGCGCGATCATGGGCTCACCGACAAGGCCGAAATCGTGGTGGAAACCGCCGACGGGCAGATGACCCTGACGGTGACCGACGACGAGCAGGTGACCGTGGATATGGGCGCACCGCGCTGGGCGCCAGAAGCAATTCCCCTGATCGCCAAGGGTGAACAGGACACCTATTTTCTGGTCGCAGGCAACAATGCCCACGAAGTCGGCGCCGTCGGCCTGGGCAATCCGCACTGTACCCTGCTGGTGGAGAATGTGGACACCGCCCCGGTGGACACCGTGGGGCCGCTGCTGGAAAGCCACGAACAGTTCCCGGAACGAGTCAACGTGGGTTTCATGCAGATCGTCAGCCGCAATGAAATCCGCCTGCGCGTCTACGAACGAGGCGCCGGGGAAACCCTGGCCTGTGGCTCCGGCGCCTGCGCCGCAGTCGTGATCGGCCAGCGACGGGGTTTTCTGGATCAGGACGTGACCGTGCACCTGCCCGGAGGCACCTTGCAGATTCGCTATACCGGCCAGGGCGGTATCCGGATGACAGGCCCTGCCAGCCATGTCTATGATGGCAGCATTGATGTAACCAGCGCATAACTGCGGCGGAACAAGAAGGACGCAATCCCATGACGGAGAACACCAAAGCCAGCGCCGACCAGGTTGCCGCCTACCTGCGCGACAACCCGGACTACTTCCAGCATCGCCCGGAGCTGCTGGAATTGCTGCGCCTACCGGACTCCAAGGGCGAGGCTGTCTCTCTGCTGGAACGCCAGGCGTCCATTCTCCGCGACCGTAATAACGAACTGCGTGACCGCCTCAACGGCCTGCTGGACGTGGCCCGGGAAAACGATCACCTGTTCGACAAGACCCGCCGTCTGACCCTGTCCCTGCTGGAAGCACGGGGAGCCGAAAAACTGTTCCGCAACCTGCTCGCCAGCCTCGGTGACGATTTTCACTGCGACCGGGTGGCGCTGCTGCTCTACGACCGGGAACTGCCCATCCTCGGCGACCTGCGCAACCAGATTCGCTGTGTCGACAGCGACGCCCTGCCCAGTGCCCTCAACCACCTGCTGCGCAACGGCAAGGCGGTCTGCGGCGCCATGCGCGAAGAGGAAATGCAGGCCCTGTTCCAGGAGCACGCCACCGACATCCGCTCCGCCGCTATGGTACCGCTCGAGTACCAGGGCAAACTGGGCCTGCTGGCCATCGGCAGCAAAAGCGCCATGCACTTCCGCAGCTCCCTGGGCACCCTGTTCATTACCCACATCGGCCAGGTCCTCAGCCGCCGCCTGCACGAAGTCCTGCGGCAATACCCGCATCAGGCAGCTAAAAAGACCGGGGAAATCAATTGAGAATTGATAATGGATAACGAACATCCAGCCGCTTCTGGCGCTATCAATTATCAACTATCAATTATCAATTCGTTCCTAACCCATCTGGCCTCCGAGCGCCGCCTCTCCCCGCACACCGTCAGCAACTACCAGCGTGACCTGAAAGAAGCCTTCCGCCTTAACGGGCAGCGGGACTGGGCCACGCTCACCGTGCACGACATGCGCTCGCTGGTGGCCACCCTGCACCGGCAGGGAAAAGGCGGCAAAACCATTGCCCGGCTACTGTCCACACTGCGTACTTTCTACAATTATCTGATGCGCGAAGGGCTGGCCCGGGACAACCCGGCGGTGGATGTGCGGCCACCGAAAAGTGGCAAGCGCCTGCCCAAGGCCCTGGATGCGGACCAGGTGGGCCAGCTGCTGGATGCGGGCATGGAAAAAGGCGACCCGCTGAGCCTGCGCGACCAGGCCATCATGGAACTATTCTACGCCTGCGGCCTGCGGCTGGCAGAACTGCTGAGCCTGAATCTGGACAGCCTGGATCTGAGTGCCGGCCAGCTGCTGGTCACCGGTAAAGGTAACAAGACCCGCCAGCTACCCATCGGCAAACCGGCCCTAACGGCCGTGCGCCGCTGGCTCAAGGCCCGCACCCTGTTCATCAAGGACAGCGAAGAAAAAGCGCTCTTCCTGAGCAAGAATGGCCGTCGACTGTCGCCCTCCAGCGTGCAGCAACGCCTGAAACGCCATGCCCTGGAACGGGGCCTGGATGATCACCTGCACCCCCATAAACTACGGCATTCCTTTGCTACCCATTTGCTGGAATCCTCCGGCGACCTGCGCGCCGTACAGGAACTGCTGGGCCATGCGGATCTGGCCACCACCCAGGTCTACACCCACCTGGACTTTCAGCACCTGGCCCAGGTGTATGACGGCGCTCATCCAAGAGCGCAGCGCCGCAAGAGGGATGACGAGGAATCGTCCTGACGTCTACCGCTTCCTGTAGGAGTTCCCTTCCAGGGGACGAAGCTCGTGTAGCGAGGCACCCGAAAGGGGGACCATTTTTCAAGGAGCTATCGAGTCTGGATATCCCTGATCGCCCTATAGCCGATTCCGTGCTGCGCACGGTTCGCCCCCTGGAAGGGAGCTCCTACAGCAGCTTCGTCGCCATGGTCGGGCCACAGCCCCTGCCATGCGTTACAATAGCGCCATGAGCCGCCTCAAACTGATTACCTTTGATCTGGACAACACCCTCTGGCCGGTGGACGAAGTGATTCGCCGGGCGGAGAAGGCATGCAGTGACTGGATCATTGACCGCCACCCGGAAGCCGCCCTGGCGCTGAGCGCCGAGCGGGTACGCGCGGTACGCACGGCACTACTGCGGGAGCGGCCGGATTATCTGGACAACCTGACAGCCCTGCGCCAGGACGCCATGGCCCGGGCCTTTACCGAGCATGGCTTCAGCACCAATGAGGCGCGCAAGATTGCCGAAGAAGCCTTTCTGGTTTTCCATCGCGCCCGTAATCAGGTGACGTTTTTCCCCGGTGCCCTGGGCGTGCTCGAACAACTGGCCGACAGCTATCAGCTGGGCGCCCTGACCAATGGCAACGCGGATCTGCAACAAATCGGCATCGCCGAGCTGTTCACCTTCCACCACTCCGCGGAAACCATCGGCAAGCGCAAGCCCGCACCGGACATGTTCCTGGCGGCACTGGCATCAGCAGGTGTCGACGCCAGCCAGGCCGTCCATGTGGGCGATCATCCCCTGGAGGATGTGCATGCCGCTCGCGAACACGGCATGCATGCCATCTGGGCCAACCTGATCGATCTGGACTGGCCGGTTGATCTGGCCCACCCCCGTCACCATATTCACAACCTTCACGAACTCCCGGACCTGGTACCCCTTTTCGATGACTAAGCGCGCGCAACTTGCCAACCTTCTGGACGATCTGCAAACCGAGCTGGACCAGCAGGGCCTGTGGGAACAACAGCCCCCGGCGCCCGCTGCCTTCGACAGCAGCACCCCCTTCTTTGCCGACACCATGGCTTTCAGCCAGTGGCTGCAGTGGGTATTTATCGGCCGCTTCCGCGCCATCCTCGACGCCGACCATCCCCTGCCCGGCCAGTGCGACGTGAGCCCCATGGCAGAAGAGGCTCTGAAGGGAATGGAGCAAGATGTCAGCGAGATCATTGATCTGCTCAAGCGTTTCGACGAGCACTTTTGAGGTAGTGGCAAGCGGCAACGCGCATCCGTAGGAGACTGCTTGCAGGCGAACCCACACACTGTAGGAGCGTCGCTGGCGGCGCGATTCAGGCCTTAGCGAGGATTTGAGATTCAATGTAGGAACGGAGCGTAGCGAAGTAACGCACGTAGTTCCGTGCGGCCCGAGGGGTGAGCGAAGCGAATAACACCGCTTGAGATGCGAACCGAGCGTAGCGAGGGGACAGAGACGAGGGCTGCTGCATTGTTTGAAACCTGTCGAGCTCTGATATCCCTGATCACCCTGCGGGCGATTTCCGCGCAAGCGCGGTTCGCACCTCAAGAGGTGCTCCTACAGCGACTGCGAAGAGAGCTCGGAGGTTGAGGAACTTTTAGCCTTTCCCAATCCAATCGAGCGCAGCTCGAGCTACCGAATCACGCTATCCCTTAATAACGCCCGCCAGTCTGACTCCGTTTCGCCAGCCGACAGTGTCCACAACCAGTTGCCGTTTTTATCCAGGGCTTCAAGGGCCGTGATCACCTGTCCCTCGCCGGGCTTTCGCAGACGCCACAGGCTTTGCATCTTTGCCATGTCCAACGATATCAACGCGCCGTTGTGGGCCAGATGACAATGACTGCCCTGCCAGCGTGGCGACGACCAGGGTGCGGTCATACACAAACGCACCCCCTGGTTGCCAACACACAAGGTGGTCGCATTATCGCGATGTGATGCTTCCGCCAGCACCGCCGGCAGGGTTTCCGGGCGCACCATGCAGGCAAAGCTGTCACGCACCGACCGATACAGCACGGCGCGCTGGTTGTGGCAGCGCTGCAGCAGCTGGGAGAAATCCTCCTCGTCGGCACTGCCGGCCCAGTCCCGCTCCAGTTGCGATAGCGACCCTAACTCACCCGCCACAATGCGAGGCAGACCGGCAGGCGGATTCAGCGTCTGCTGATCCGGGTGCAGCATGGCACAGACCAGTTCCTCGAATGCCAGGCCACCACTGTCCGGCGCCACCGCCATCTGTTGCAGCGGTTGCCCCTGGCGGTCGAAAAACACCAGACTGCGGGCCGGCAAGGCGCCGGTGGGTTCCAGCACCGCCAGTACCGAATGCCACTGGGACACCTGCAGACTTTGCCGTAACCGGCAACGGTCACCCACTGACTCCAGCCACCACTCGCCCTCATGGAAAGCCGGGTAGTGCATGTTCTGGGATACCCGGGAACCACTGGTAAACGTCGTCACCACCAGGGAGCCAAGCCGGTACAGGGCCTTGAGAATGGCCAACGGCTCGTCCTGCAATCGTAAAACCCGATCACCGAGGGCTGCGCCGCACTGACGAAGCAGAGGGGATGCCGCCGGCGCCGGGGACCACGCCATCACTGACATGCTACCTCCAGATCGCCGCACCACCGGTTAAGACACCTCTGATGCCCTGTTCAGAAAGGGTTATTCAGAAGCGCCTTAATGGTCGGCGGTGCTTGTTATTAGGTGTGGAAAGCTGGCGGCGGCTGGCGATCCACGTCAGGGAGAAATTGAGACGCTGCATGCAACACGGGACACGCATCAACACGAAGAAATGCTTTTCATTGTGACTGGCCCCGCCCGGAAACCTGATGCGCGTCCTGCTGGCCAGAAAATCTGAAAGCCGATACCGCGTTGTTGCGTAAAGCGTGTTGCGCGCCGCGTTACTTGGTCAGAATTAGCCGATTATTGTAGGTGCGCCGCAACTGGTAACGCTCACCGGCATGCTCAATCCAGAGCTTGCCCTGATGATTGAGCAGCAAGCTGCTGGCAACACTGCTTTCTGCATTGATCGCAACCCGGCGGGTAGTCGTGGTGACGTTCTTCTTGAGCTGAGTCATGCTGGCCTCCTTGTCTATACATGAGAATAATTATCATTATTGATTGAAGGGCCGTCAATGCTCTTTCCTGATTTTCTGATGGGGGTCACAACGCAGCCTTGACGCCAGCCAGCATTAATGGATCTTTCCACGTTAACCCTTCTCCCTTTCTGGCGCCCACCATCGGACTTCTGCGCGCTTTGCTTTTCTTTGTCCGCCGTCCTGCATGCCATCCGGCAAGTGTTTTTACGTTCCCCTATCGAAAGCCCTGCACAACCGCGCTAGACTGAATTCATGAATACCGCGATGGCACACCCCATGACTGAATCCCCCCAGGAACGTCTGGCCGCTATCCTGGATAGCCACCAGCCTTCCTCCATTGTTACCGTCAGCCTCAACCCCATCCCCGTCGTCAGCCAATGGTGCAAGGACCACGACTGCAACCTGGTGGAAATCCAGGAGCAGGATCCCTTTGCGGCACTGGATGATATCGAGCGGGTAGATATGGCGATTGTGGCCGACCAGCTGGAATACATGAGCCAGCGGGACGGCGAGGCACTGATGGGCCTGCTGCGAAACCTGCACACCGATTCCATGGTGGCGGTGTACCAGCCCACCCTGGCCCCGCAGAAACTACGCTGGCCCAGCAATGGATTTCTGGCACTGGGTTGCCGGGAACAGGGACACTTTGCCCAGGATGGCCGCGAGCTGAACATCTACAGCTACGACCTGGACAACTACAACTTTGAGCGCAAATGGAACAACCCGCGCTTCTGGGCCAACCCGGAAAACTGGGGCAAGTACTGGTGGTGACCCGGCTGTGCCGTAGGGTGGATTAGCCGAAGGCGTAATCCACAATCCTACCTCTGCCGATGGCTCAAGGGCATGAAGGTATTTAACTCGCCGATCGGTGTTAATTGGGTTTCTCTTCACGGTGGTGGAAAGGTGGATTACCCCTTCGGCTAATTCACCCTACCTGCAACCAACCCACCGCCATCAGCGCCCCACTGACGAATATTGCCGCCTTTCCCTGTGCACATCCCGCTCGCTGTGGTGAAATAGCGCCTTTCCCGCTACACCTTACAGCCAATATGATCAGCCAACGTTTTCGCGAAATTCTCTTTTTCTGGTGGCGCAACCTTGGCCCGATCTTTCTGGTCACCGCGCCGTTTGCCCTGCTCACCGAAGCCAGCCAGTGGCTGTTTGGCCCCAGCTTTGTATTTCCGGAAGAGGCCGGCGGCGCCCTGCAGTTCAGCGGCATCAGCCTGGCCATTGTGCTGCTCAGCCGCCCCCTGGCCGAAGGCGCACTGATCGCTCAGCTCGCTGCCACCCGCACCGGCAAACCCGCAGGCCTGCTGCAATGCCTGGCCGCCGCCTTGCTGGTCTATCCAATGCTGCTGGCCACCTACGCCATCATGGCCGTTGGTGTCTCGCTGGGTTGGCTGGCATTTTTCTTCCCGGCGCTATGGGTCTACACCCGCCTGTGTTTCGCGCCTTTCCTGGTTGTCCTGAAACGCCGCAACCCCATTGACGCCCTGCGCCAATCCTTCGCCATGACAGAAGCCCAGCAGTGGCCGCTGATGCTGATACTGGTGCTGGTGTTTCTCGCCTACCTGATGATGAGCAGCATCCTGGCCAGCCTGGTGACCTCCGTCATCAGCCAGCCCCAGGCTACCGCCCTGCTAGTGGGCGTGCCGGTCAGCCTGATGAGCGCGCTGGTGAATGTGGCCGTGTTCCGCTATTGGGAAATGGCCCAGGACAGTGCCACCTAGTGGTGGCGGTAACGTTTTCACCACTTTCCCGCCACCGCCACCTGCCGCTGTTCTGCCCTGCCAGCGCTCTCCTTCCGGATACAACCGACACCGCCCGCTGACGTTTTGTCACCGACTTCGACCAAAGCCGCCATGGCAAGTGGCAGTTTTGATGGCATACTGCCCTGAAGAATAAACCAACCGGGGATATGTCGTGCCACAACACACTATGCATCTGAGCTGGAGCACCCGCGGCGAGGATCACTACCTCTGGCACCTGGCTGATGGCAATGAAGTCCGTGTGGTGGATGGCCATCATGGTCAGCAGGAATTCATGGAACCGGAAGAGGCCTTTATTGCCTCCCTGGCCAGTTGTCACCTGCTGTCATTCCTCACCGAAGCCGCCCGCGAAGGCTTGTCCGTCACCAGCTACGATGATGCCCCCGAAGCCATCCTCGGCCAGAATGAAAAAGCGATGATCTATGTGCGGCAGGTACTGCTGCAACCCCTGGCCACCTTCAGCGGCGAACAACCGGATGCCGGCAAGATCCAGGCCCTGCACCAGCGCGCCCACGAGAAATGCTTTATTGCGCAGTCTGTGAAGAGTGAAGTATTGATCGAGCCGAGGGGGTGAATCAGCTACGAGCTTCTAGCTGCGACGCGGGTAAGGCAGAGCTAATCGATTGAGCCCGGTTTTATGTAGGAGCTATGCTTGCATGGCGAACCGGGAAACCAGGCCTGCCCGTCATTCTTTCTGAAACCTGTCGAGCCCTGATATCCCTGATCGCCCTCCGGTCGATTTCCGCGCAAGCGCGGTTCGCCATGCAAGCATAGCTCCTACAGCGGCTTCGTAGAGGTGCCTAGGTCAGCCCCCTATCCAACCGAGTGTAGCTCGCCCCCTATTTCCGCTCGTACACCACGAACGAATAATCGTAGGGGTTCGGCCCTTCCGCCGGGAAATCCTCCCGGCCGATCTCTTTCCATTCAGACGTATCGTATTCCGGGAACCAGGTATCCCCTTCCACTTCCGCATGGACTTCGGTGAGATAGAGCCGGTCCGTTTTCGGTAGCGCCAGCGCATAGATCTCTGAGCCCCCCATCACCACCGCTTCGTCCTGGCCTTCGATAAAGGCCACGTTCTCCGCCATGGTCACCGCCTCTTCCAGCGTCGCCACCACTTTGGCGCCTTCCGCCTGAAAATCCGGCTGCCGGGTGATGACGATATTGGTACGGCCGGGTAACGGCTTGCCCAGGGAGTCCCAGGTCTTGCGGCCCATGATCACTGGCTTGCCAAAGGTGACCTGCTTGAAGTACTTCAGGTCGTTGGGCAGATACCAGGGCAGCTTGTTATTGCGGCCGATCACATTATTGCTGGCCTTGGCGACCATCAGGGAAAGACGAATGGACATGCAAACCTCGCTGACACGCAGCACGCTTGCATGCACCACGCGTGTCGGCGTGTTGCGTGAAAGCGTGCAAGCGTTTTTCTAAATCGCCACCGGCGCCTTGATGTGGGCGTGGGGCTCGTAATCGCTCAGGGTGAAATCCTCGAAGGTAAAGGCAAACAGATCCTTCACCTCCGGGTTCAGGGTCATGGTAGGCAATGGGCGCGGGTCGCGGGCCAGCTGGGTATCCGCCTGCTCCAGATGATTGGAATACAGGTGCGCATCACCCAGGGTATGCACGAAATCGCCGGGCTCCAGACCACAGACCTGCGCCATCATCAACGTCAGCAACGCATAGGAGGCGATGTTGAACGGCACGCCCAGAAAGATATCGCCGCTGCGCTGATACAGCTGACAGCTCAACTTGCCGTCCGCCACATAGAACTGGAACAGGCAGTGGCACGGTGGCAGTGCCTGCTTGCCGGCAGCGGCATTGGCGTCCGGGGAAATGGACGGGTCCGGCAGCACCGCCGGGTTCCAGGCACTGACCACCAGGCGGCGGGAATCCGGGTTACGCTTGATCTCCGCCAGCACCTCGCTGATCTGGTCAATCACCTGGCCATCGTGGGTTTTCCAGCTACGCCACTGCTCGCCGTAGACCGGGCCCAGCTCACCTTCCGGGGTCGCCCATCCATCCCAGATCGACACTCCGTTTTCCTTCAGATAACGGATGTTGGTGTCGCCGGACAGAAACCACAGCAGCTCGTGAATGATGGAGCGCAGGTGCAGCTTCTTGGTGGTGACCATGGGGAAGCCTTCGCTCAGATCAAAACGCATCTGATGGCCGAACACCGCATAGGTGCCTGTACCGGTACGGTCTTCCTTGAAAGTGCCATGCTCACGCACCTGGCGCAGCAGATCGAGATATTGCTTCATGAACGACTCCCGGAAGGGGTGGCGGCACGATCATCATGGCGGTAGGCCCACACCATCATGGCGGCACCGAGAAGTATCATCGGGATGCTCAACAACATCCCCATGGTCAGCCAGCCACCGCTCAGGTAACCGAGGTGGGCATCCGGTTCACGGAAAAACTCCACAAAGGTTCGGCCCAGACCATAGCCAACCCCGAACAGCCCGGTCACCGCCCCGGCCGGCCGCGGCTTCGCCGAATAGAACCACAACACGAGAAACAGCAGCACCCCTTCCAGGGCAAACTCGTACAGCTGGGAAGGGTGCCGTGGCAGGCGGTCCGGATCGGTGGGAAACACCATGGCCCAGGGCGCATCACTGGTGCGACCCCACAGCTCTGCATTGATGAAATTACCCAGGCGTCCGGTGGCCAGGCCGATCGGCACCATGGGCACCATGAAATCTGCCACCTGGAAAAACCGTTTGTTGGTCTTGCGGCCGAACAACCAGAACGCCACCAGCACACCAATGGCGCCGCCGTGGAAGCTCATGCCGCCGTCCCACAGCTTGAACAGCCAGATCGGATCATCGAGAAACTTGCCGAAGTTATAGAACAGCACATAACCCAGCCGGCCACCCAGGATCACCCCCATGGCGCCATAGAAGACCAGGTCGCCCACCTGATCCTTGGTCCAGCCCGAGTTCGGTTGTTTGGCGCGGTATACCCCCAGCAACCAGGCGGCGGCAAAGCCGATCATGTACATCAGGCCGTACCAGTGCACCTGAAGGGGACCAATGGCAATCGCCACCGGATCAATCTGCGGAAATTCCATAATGCCTATCCCAAAACCAGCCTGAGGCCGATGACAAACAACACCACCGCGAACACCTTTTTCAGCATCGCTGAAGGAAGCCGGTGGCTGAGTCGCGCCGCCAGTCGCGCGAACGGAAAACTGGTGAGCACTATACCGGCTGTGGCCGGCAAAAACACATAGCCCAGCGCCCCCTCGGGGAGCCGGGTTTCCTGCCAGCCGGCCACCGCAAAACCCAGGGTGCCGGCAATGGCGATGGGCAGACCACAGGCGGAGGCGATGGCCACCGCCTCCTGCATTTTCAGGCGACACCAGCTCAGGAACGGCACCGTCAACGAACCGCCGCCAATACCAAAAATGGCGGACCCGGTACCGATCAACACCCCGGCCACACCCAACCCCACCGCCCCGGGCACCCGTTCCGGCAGGTTACCGTCTGGCGCTTTGCGGCCCGTCAGAGCCATCTGCAAGGCAATCACCATGGCAAACAGACCAAACAACCGGGTCAGCAGTTCCCCTTTCATGGCATCGGCAATAAAGGCACCCGCGAAGGCCCCCAGCACAATGCCCACGCCCAGCCGCAACACCACCGGCCAGCGCACAAAGCCGGCCTTGTGATGGGTACGCACCGCGCTGATAGAGGTGATCATGATGGTGCTCAGAGAGGTGGCCACCGCCATCTTCGCCACCAGATCAGCGGGGAAACCGAGCCCGTGAAACAGAAAGATCAGCGCCGGCACAATCACCACACCACCGCCCAGGCCCAGCGCCCCGGCCAGCAGCCCCGCACCCACACCAACCCCCAGACAAATCAGAAACAGTTCCCACATTGGCCAGCCCTTAGCGCCGGTTCATAATCTATACGCAAGGCAGGTATGCTAGCACGCTACAAGTGCCACACGCTGGCGGGATTACCCTTCCCGTTGGAGCCTTGCTAGCAAGGCGAAGGCACCAGCCCATACCCTTTATTGACTGGCAACATTCATGTGCATTGTGCTTTTCGACTGGCAACCAGATTCAGCTACCCCCTTGCGGATGGCCGCCAACCGGGATGAATTCCACGCCCGCCCCGCCGAGCCCGCCCGCTGGCGTGGCGATATCTTCTGTGGTCTGGACTTGACCGCCGGCGGTACCTGGCTGGGCATCCACCGCAATGGCAGTGTCGCCGTGGTCACCAACTACCGCGAGCCCATCGCCGGCCGACAAAGCGGCGAACGCTCCCGGGGCCTGCTGCCCCTGGCCTTCCTGGAAGGCAGCCAGTCGCCGGAACAGTTCTGCCGGGAACTGGCCGAACAACAGCACCACTACGGCGCCTTCAACCTGCTGGTAGGCACCCCCGACAGCCTCTGGTACCTGGGCAACCGCGGCGGCGCTCCGCAAGCGGTCACCCCCGGCATTCACGGCCTGTGCAACGGCCTGCTGGACGATCCCTGGCCCAAGGTGCA
>NZ_DEXN01000005.1:4232-4944 GCF_002364155.1 Alcanivorax sp. UBA3183 | reverse complement strand
CGGGCCAAACAACATCTGGCCAACGCCATCACCGCCGACTGCAGCACAGAACAGCTCATGGAAGTGGTCGACGACCACTTCCAGCCCCCGGACAGCGAACTTCCCGACACCGGCGTCGGTCTGGACCTGGAACGTCTGGTGGCCCCGGTCTTTATCCAGTCCCCCACCTACGGCACCCGCGCCAGCAGTGTGGTCGAACTGCATCGCGACCGTGACCCGATCATGCTGGAACAGGGCTGGCTGCCGGACGGCTCAGCCAGCGGATCTCTGCAGCGCAGTTAACCCTGACTACGCAGATCCGTTACTGCCCCAACATCAGCCCCGCATAAAACCGCACCATGTGCGGATACTGCTTGCGGGGCAGACGTTCGTTGTGGCCGTGGAAGCGGGCCAGATCGTCCTGGCCCAGGGAGACCGGCATAAAGCGGAATACCTGGTCGGACAGGTGCTGGTAGTGACGGGCATCGGTGCCGGCGATAAGCAGGTAGGGGGCCACCACCGGCTGTTCCGGTAACGCCCGCGCCAGCGCGGCCAGTCGATCGAAGCTGGCGGAGGGGATGTCGGTGACGGCGGATGGATCGGACAGGAAAGCGCCCTTCGAGGTGACGCTGATATTGTCCGGTAATTCGTTTTGCAGATAGGCCCGTAGACTGTCGCGGGTTTCTCCTGGCGCAAGCCGGAAGTTCAGGGTGGCGTTGGCGGTAGCCGGCAG
>NZ_DEXN01000005.1:338-4108 GCF_002364155.1 Alcanivorax sp. UBA3183 | reverse complement strand
GCATTGGTTTCCGGTTTGCCTTCCAGCTGGCGAATAATCAGCGGCTCGAACAGCCACAGATTGGCAAACACCAGCCGCTTGGCAAACGATTGATGAGGCGCCACCTGTTCCAGCATCTTCCGGGTGGGCAGACTCAAAGATGCCGGTCTGGGGTGCGTCTGCAAGTGATGAATCGCCGCAGCCAGATCACCGATGGCCGTTCTCTCCGGCGGCCGGGAGGAATGCCCCGGTTCAGCTTCCGCCTGCAGTTCCACTGTCATGTAACCCTTCTCGGCAATCCCCATTAACGCCACCGGACGATCCATACCCAGGGTGCTGCCCGGCAGCATCATGCCTCCCTCATCCAGAATCAGGGCAAACCGCAGGTTCTGCTGTTCCAGCCAGGCAGCCATTTTCACCGCGCCCTCGCGGCCACCGATTTCCTCATCGTGACCGAACGCCAGATACACATCACAGGCGGGAGCCTGACCGCTTTGCAGCAAGGCTTCCGTGGCTTCCAGAATCGCCATCAGGCTGCCCTTGTCATCCAGGGCACCGCGGCCCCAGACAAAGTCGTCATCAACGACGCCGGCAAAAGGAGGCTTCTGCCATTTTTCCGGGGAGGACACTGGCACCACATCCTGATGGGCCAGCAGCAATTGTGGCGGGCAGTCGTTCTTGCTGTCCCAGTGATACAGCAGACTATGGCCGAAGGCCTTTAACGAAAGGGTCTGGTGGGTCAGCGGAAAGCTGTCGCGCAGAAAATCATGGAAGCCGACGAAGGCATTCGGCTGGTCCGGCAGGGTGGGAAAACGCAGAGCCGCGGCCAACCGCCCAACCATGGCGTCTTCATCCATGGCTTGCGGCAAATCGGGCAGCTCAGCAACGCGGCTGTCTGCCTGCGGCAAGGTCAGGGTGTGATAGAGCAGCACCGCGAGCAGGATAAGCACAGCTAGCGCCAGCAATTGCAGCAAGCGTTTCATGTTCAGCCCTCACGTCTTGTTGTTCTGACAGGCTCGCTGTTTCGTCAGACCAGCGCCTTGCGATTGCGCAGCAGCTCGCCCAGCCCAGCCTTGTCCAATTGCAGGTCCACGTAGGCGGCGATGACTTCGCCGTTGTCCATGGCCAGCACTTCGTTGAGCAACTGGCGGGTAAAACTGGCTTTGACCTGGCGCACGGCGGCTTTCACCTTGAGCAGGTTGGAGGCATTCATGGACAGAGCGTTAACGCCCATGGCCATCAACAGCAACGCCGAGCCCACTTCCCCGGCCATCTCCCCGCACACGGATACCGGCACGCCTTCCTCATGACCCTGCTCGACCACATGCAAAATGGCATGCAGCACCGCCGGGTGATAGGAGTTGTACAGGGATGCCACCTGACGGTTGTTGCGGTCCACCGCCAACAGGTACTGGGTCAGGTCGTTGGTGCCGATGGACAGAAAGTCGACTCGCTGTGCCAGCGCCCGGGCCTGGTAGACGGCCGCGGGGACTTCGATCATCACCCCCACCTGAGGCATGGCAATGTCGAGGCCTTCATCACGAACTTCCAGCCAGGCACGGTGAATCAGATGCTGGGCTTCTTCCGCCTCGATCACACTGGTGACCATGGGCAGCATGATGCGCAGGTTGTCCAGGCCGTCGCTGGCCTTGAGCATGGCCCGCACCTGCACCATGAAAATTTCTGGGTGATCCAGGGTGACGCGGATACCCCGCCAACCCAGGAAGGGGTTTTCCTCTTCGATGGGGAAGTAGCTCAGCGACTTGTCGCCACCGATATCCAGGGTGCGCATGGTCACCGGGTGCGGCGCAAAGGCGGCAAGCTGCTCCCGGTAGATCACCCGCTGCTCCTCTTCAGAAGGAAAGCGGTCGCGGACCATGAAGGGAATTTCCGTGCGATACAGCCCCACCCCTTCGGCACCACGCTCGATGGAGCGGTTGATGTCGGTCATCAGGCCGGTGTTCACCTGCAGGGGAATGCGGACACCGTCCAGGGTTTCTGCCGGTTCATCGCGCAGCTTTTCCAGGCCCGCTTGGAGATTGGCCTCCTCGGCGATGATTTCTTCGAACTGCTCCTTGAGCTCCGGTGAGGCATTGGCCACCACCCGGCCACGGAAACCATCAACGATGATTTCCTTGTCATCCATCTTCTTGAGCGGCAGGTTCTGGGCTCCCACCACGGTGGGGATGCCCATGGCGCGGGCGACGATGGCCATGTGTGAGTTGCGCGAGCCACGGGTCGTCACGATGCCGCGAATCCGCTCGCGGGGAACTTCCATCAGCATGGGCGCGGAAATATCTTCGCCCAACAGAATACAGTCATCCGGGAACACGATATGCCGGCGGTTCTGGCTCTGCAGTTGCGCCAGTACCCGTCGCCCCAGATCGCGCACATCCGCCGCCCGTTCGCGCAGATAGGGGTCATCCATCATCTCGAAGTTGCGCACGTGGGCATCCACCACGGTGCGCAGGGCCCCCTGGGCCCACTGGCCCTCGCGAATATGCACAATCACTTCGGCGGGTAACGCATGCCGATCCAGCATGCGCAGATAAACATCAAACAACGCCTGCTCTTCGGTCCCCAGGCTCTTGGACGCTCGCTCGGCCAAGTCTCGCACTTCCTGACGTACGCGCACCAGCGCATCATCCAGGCGGGCGATTTCCGCGCTGACATCTTCCACCTGACGATCCGGCACGGCAGACAGATCCGCCGCCGGGAACAACAGCACGCCGAAGCCGATGGCCGCACCAGGGCAGCCGGGCAGACCATCATAAAAACTGGGCAGGTCCGGCCCTCCCGGATCCAGCTGATCGAACAGCACCCCGGAGGCATGGGCGTGGGCAATCACCGCCGACAACTGGGCGGAGATAGTCACCAGAAAGGCTTCTTCACTCTGATCGAAACGGCGCACATCACGCTGCTGCACCACCATCACCCCGAGCACCTTGCCATGATGCATCACCGGCACGCCGAGAAAGGCGTGAAACGGATCTTCGCCGGTTTCCGCCAGGTAATGGAATTTGGGATGGCTGAAGGCATCTTCCAGGTTCACCGGCTCTTCGCGCAGGCCTACCTGACCCACCAGGCCTTCCGACAGCCCCAGACTGACATGACCCACCGCTTCCTGCTTGAGGCCTTCGGATGCCATCAACACATAACGCTGCTCTTCTTCGTGACGTAGATAAATGGAGCACACCTCGGTGCCCATGGCATCACGAACCCGCTTGGCCATCAGGTTCAGCGCGGAGGGGATATCCGCCGCGTTGTTCACTTCCTGGACAATGCGTCGCAGGGTATCAAGCATTGGGGTTGTCTCCCGGTGAAATCCGGTTCTTTTCCTGCTCTTCCCGTTCCCCCTTCAGGGCCGGGGCAAGTTCGCGCAGGGCACGGGCATAAACGCCGCGTTTGAAATGCACTACCTTGCGGATCGGATACCAGTAATTAACCCAGCGCCAGGCCTTGAATTCGGGGCTGTCGCTGGCGAACAGATCAATGGCAGCCTCTTCCGCCGTCAGCCGCAGCAGAAACCACTTCTGCCGCTGACCGATACAATGGGGGCGATTGCGAGGCCGACGTAGAAAACGGCGCGGCAGACGATAAGTCAGCCACCCTTCGGTACTGGCAACAATCTCAACGTGTTCAGGACGCAGACCGACCTCTTCTTCCAGCTCGCGAAAAAGCGTTTCCTCCGGGGTTTCTCCGGGCATCATGCCCCCCTGGGGAAATTGCCAGGCATCACGGTTACCTACCCGTCGACCCCAGAATACTCGGCCATCCTCGCCGGCAATGAT
>NZ_DEXN01000005.1:0-229 GCF_002364155.1 Alcanivorax sp. UBA3183 | reverse complement strand
ATCCCGACGTTCAGCCGGAATCCCTTGTCATCAATAATGCCTGTCATGGTGTCTCTACGAGCCGGCACACCATTGCCGACTCTGGCTCCTTGTTGGCCCATTAAACCTTGCCGGGCAACCCGCAATCAATGCACAACCGTGCAACATCCAGTCCAGAAACGCTGTCAGCAAGGCTCCATACCGCCCCGCAGCTCCCTATAACTTGTCATTCGCTTCGCATAAAATGTGC
>NZ_DEXN01000011.1:1641-4206 GCF_002364155.1 Alcanivorax sp. UBA3183 | reverse complement strand
CCAGGTCAGGTTGTCTCCGCTGCGATCCACCTTCCCAAGGTCACATTCATCCGCATTCCAGCTCTCTTGCAGGGCACTGACCACATCCTCGGCCTCTTCAGGGGTGAGGCACTGCTGCTGGGTATGAGCCCGCATCTGCGGGGGCAGATTGTCGCCTTCCATGGTGGTATTGATCTGCCACAGGCCAGGCTTCAGGTCGCCGGCCAGAACCGGGGCGCACAGGCCCAGCAGTGTTGCCAGCAGGATCGTGTGTTTCATGTCGCGTCCCTTCGTTACCAAACTGAGATACTTCAGAGTAGCAACGTAGAGCAGGGCGCTCAATTACCACTCATGCTGGCCGCTGGCTCGGCGGGAATTCGCACAGGTCTGCAATCAGGCATTCGCCACACTTGGGCTTGCGGGCCATACACACATAGCGGCCGTGCAGGATCAGCCAATGGTGGGCATCGCGCAGGAATTCCTCCGGCACCAGTCGAACCAGCCGTTTTTCCACTTCCAGCACATTCTTGCCCGGTGCAATCCGGGTGCGGTTGGACACCCGGAAGATATGCGTGTCCACCGCCATGGTGGGCAGCCCATAGGCCGTATTGAGCACCACATTGGCGGTTTTGCGACCCACACCGGGCAGGGCTTCCAGGGCTTCGCGGGTACGTGGCACCTGGCTATCATGCTGCTCGACGAGAATTTTACACAGCTGAATGATGTTTTCGGCCTTGGAATTAAACAGGCCGATGGTCTTGATGTACTCTTTAAGCCCGTCGACTCCCAGGGCGAAGATCGCCTCTGGTGTATTGGCCACCGGATAGAGTCTGGCGGTGGCCTTGTTCACGCCCACGTCCGTGGCCTGGGCAGACAGCACCACGGCCACCAGCAACTCGAAATCGCTGCTGTATTCCAGCTCGGTGGTGGGGTGGGGGTTCTGATCCCGTAGACGGGTAAAGATTTCAGTTCGTTTTTCGCGGTTCATAACAGCTTCCCGTTGTCGCGGGCAGTATAACGGATCAAATCGGTGGCTGTGAGGGGGAAACCCCAGCCGCCAACAAGGAGAAAGGGATGCAGTTTTCCGCCATGGAAACCCTCATGGTCGCATTGTTGGTTCTGGGCGCCGGGCAGTGGATCGTTCACAAGGTGGACTTGCTGTCGCGGCTGAACATGCCGGAGCCGGTTGTGGGTGGTTTGCTGGCGACCATTGTGGTCACTGCCATGCAGCTTTCCGGTATCAGCCTGACCTTTGATGAAAGCATCAAGACACCCGCCATGCTGTTTTTCTTCGGTGCGGTAGGCCTGGCCGCGGACTTTCGCCTGCTGCGCCGGGGCGGCTGGGCCATGCTGTTGTTCGCGACACTGGTAATCGTGCTGGTGGCACTGCAGGATCTGGCCGGGGTGATGATGGCCAAGTTGATGGGGCTGGATGCCTGGTATGGCCTGATTGGCGGCTCGGTGACCATGACCGGTGGCCACGGCACAGGGGCCGCCTGGGCGGGGGTCTTCGAGCGGGACTTTGGTCTTACCGGCGTCAGTGAACTGGCGGCGGCGTCTGCCACTTTCGGTCTGATATTCGGGGCGCTGCTGGGCGGGCCACTGGCCATGTTCCTGATTCGTCGCTACCGGCTTGCCGCACCGGCCCATGGTGCGGCGGTGGAAGATGCCGGGCATGACGAAGCGGAAACCCCTCGTCCCATTTCCGCCGCCAGCGTGATTCGCATCATGATGTTGCTGTCAGTGGGTGTGGTGGTCGGCGCGGTGGCGGCGGAAGAGTTTGCTTCCGTGTTCCGGTTGCCTACCTTTGTATGGGTGCTGTTTGTCTGCATTGTGCTGGGTAACTCGGCGCGTCGCCTGTGGCAGGTCAACGATGCCACCATTGATGTGGTGGGTAACACGGCGCTGGGGATTTTCCTGGCGATCACGTTAATGAGTCTGCAATTGTTACAACTGGTGGATCTGGCACTGCCCATGCTGGCCATGCTGCTGGTGCAAGTGGGGCTGGCGCTGGCGTTCATTACCCTGGTGACCTTCCGGCTGATGGGGCGCAACTATGATTCGGCTGTCCTCTGTGCTGGCCACTGCGGCTTTGCCATGGGGGCTACGCCTACAGCGGTGGCCAACATCCAGGCGGTGACCCAACATCATGGCCCGTCGCCGCTGGCGTTTATCATCGTGCCGGTGGTAGGGGGCTTTATCGTGGATATTGCCAACGCGACGATCATCCAGACGTTCGTGTCTGTGCTATCGGGCTAGGGGCAATGCGGACGTTGTTTACTATGAGCTGCGTGCGCGACTGCAGAAAGGGCTCAAGCGAGTAACGAGTTTCGAAGAGCAAACCGGTTTGGCCTTTCGCTCCTCGCAACTCGCAACTGCTTCCAGTTACTGGGTAACCACTTCCCCCTCTTCGATACGCAACCGCTCGCCGGGCCTCTTGTCCATGCGAATGGTGTCTTCCTGATCATTGAAGACATAGGTCACGTCGTAACCTTCTGTGCGACTCTTGTCTTCCATCACGGTGTTACAGCGTTGTTCCGTGGTGGTGTAGGTGTTTTTTTCCTGCATGCCTTTCTGGATCTGATT
>NZ_DEXN01000011.1:0-1568 GCF_002364155.1 Alcanivorax sp. UBA3183 | reverse complement strand
CCTGCCACACCACCGGCAATGGCACCACCTGCGGTGGCCGCATCTTTACCACTACCGCCGCCAAACTGGTGGCCGATCACACCGCCGACCACGGCACCGACAACACTACCGGTAACCCGATGCTGGTCTTTAACCGGTTTCTTGCGTTCCACGGTGACTTGCTGACAAACCTCACGGGGTTCCTGCCAGGTTTTCACAATCGGGTCCACATTCACTACCTGGGCATAGCCTGAGGTAGCCGGGGTTATGGCCTGGTAAGCCCCATAGCCGACACCGGCGATGGCCACGGCCCCTACGATACCCAGGGCGGCAACTGCTGCGCTTTTCATGGCTCACTCCTTATTTGTTGGTTGTGCCTATTATGATCCTGTAATGGCCATAATGTTCGCTGCCTGGCGCACAACAAGTGCAAAAGAGTGTGAATTATGCCGTTCAATAGAACGCAAAAAATTACATGTATAACAAATAGATAGGCACAATGATGTCCTCTTCGTCATCCATGTGACGATGCAGTAATGCCTCAAGGTTTGCCGCTTGCTGATGTGCGGTTTCCAGTGCCTGCGGATTCGTCGTCAACGCCGGGAAGAGGGTGAGTTGCCGGTCGATATCATCCAGTAGAGCATCCAGGGCCAGGTGATCCTGTTCCAGCACGTTGAGGCCGGCGGCCAGCCGTGGGTAATGCTGGCGCAACACCGGAAAGACACTGCTGTCCTCGAAGCCATGATGGCTGTGCAGATTTTTCAGCAGGCGTTGTCCATGGTTACCGATGGTGGTCAGTAACTGGCGATTGGATTGAGTGTTGCGCTCCGTCTCGCTTAGCTCCAGCAGATGGGTCAGGGCGCCGTGGTACTGGCGGGCCTGACGCTTCAGATTACGGTGGTTGCGCTGGAGGGCGCGGGCGTCACTGATCAGGTAGTGAGGGTGATCCCGCCATTGATCCCGCGCGGGGCGATACAGCTGGTCGCGGATGTCCCCGGACAAGGGCTGCTGTCGTAGCGTCACTGGCTTTCGGTTCATGACATATCTCCTTGCCCGTTACTGTGCCGCTTTGTCTGTAAGGATTGAATCGCGTTTAATAGCGCGGATTTATCGGAGAATCCGATCCGTTCATGGGGGGATGGCATGTCACAACTGGACCAGCAACTGGAAAGCGAATATTTCCACCTGACCAGGCTGATCGATTCGTTCGACCAGAAGTCGCTCACGATCAAGGCCTGGAGTGTCACTCTGGCCGGCGTATTGGCCGGGTCCGGGGCGTTCTTTGATCGCCCGGCGCTGCTCTGGGTGGGGGTGATGGGTAGCCTGATGTTCTGGCTGGTGGAAGGACACTGGAAAGCGTTTCAGTCTGCCCATTACGCTCGCATTGAAAAGATCGAAGCGCACTTTCGAGGTGAGGTGGACGATATCGCTCCGTTCCAGACCGCGAACAGCTGGGAGCGAAGCCGCCGCGCCGGTGGCATGAAGGAGTTGCTACGGATCCTGCGCTGGCGTCATGTGTTCTTGCCGCATGGACTGGTGGCGTTGGCGTTGTTGGTGTCAGGGTCGGTGCTGTAGGAGCGGCGCTTGAG